>DATJJL010000367.1:0-11346 GCA_035492155.1 Ramlibacter sp.
TCTGTCAACCGCCAACGATCCCGGCCTGCGCCGGGATGACGGCTCTCGTGCGTTACCCCCGCTTCTTCGCCGTCACCTCGATCTCGATCTTCATCTTCGCATCGAGCAGGCGCGCTTCGATCATCATCGCGGCGGGCCGCACGTCGCCGAAGTATTTGCGAAGCACGGGCCAGCAGGCCTCGAAATCCTCGCCGCGCGGCAGCACGTAGGTCACCTTCACCACGTCGGCCAGCGTGGCGCCGGCCTGCGCGAGCGCGGCGGAGATGTTCTTGAGGCACTGGTCGGCCTGCTGGGCCACATCTTGGGAGATGGTCATGGTGGCGTAGTCGTAGCCGGTGGTGCCGGAGACGAACACCCAGTCGCCGTCGGCGACGGCGCGGGAGTAGCCGATCTGGGCCTCGAAGGGAGAGCCGGTGCTGATGAGTTTGCGTGAGGTCATAGACCGCCACTCTACAATGCCGCGCTTCCCGAATTGGCCCGCAAACGGGCCTTGAAATGGTCCCTGCGGCCCCAAGCTGCTGGCGAGTGCTCATTTCCAGCTAAGAAAAGCCAAGAACGCAAATGCCAGACCCGAACGACAACCGGATCGAACCCACCCTTGAAGACCCGATCGCGGCGCCCGCATCGCCAGCCGCATCCGAGCAAGAACAGCCCCCGGCAACGGCTGGGCAGGACGTCCCGTCCGCCGCGAACGACGCCGACCTGTCGGATGCGCAGGCCCGCATCGCCGAGCTCCAGGCCCAGGTCAAGCAGCTCGGCGAGCAGTACCTGCGCGCACAAGCCGACATGCAGAACACTCGCCGCCGAGCCGACGATGAAATGTCGAAGGCCCGCAAGTTCGCGGTGGAAAGCTTTGCGGAGGCGATGCTGCCCGTGGCCGACAGCCTCGAGCTCGCACTGGCCCACATCGATGCCACGACGGAGCAGCTGCGCGAAGGCGCCGAGGCAACGCTGAAGCAACTGAAAAGCGCGCTGGAGCGAAACAAGGTCCTCGAGGTCAATCCGGCCGCGGGCGCGAAGTTCGATCCGCACCAGCACCAGGCGATCTCGGTGGTCCCGGGCACTCCACAGGAACCCAACACGATCGTGAGCGTTCTGCAGAAGGGCTACATGATCGCGGACCGCGTGCTGCGCCCTGCCCTTGTCACTGTGGCAGCGCCAAAGTAGTCCGAACGAGCCGCTTGAAAAGACCACACGTTATCCACAAGTAACCAACAATTCAGACATCCGGAGAAAGCATCATGGGACGAATCATCGGCATTGACCTCGGCACGACGAACTCTTGCGTCGCGATCATGGAAGGCAACACGCCCAAGGTGATCGAGAACAGCGAAGGCGCGCGCACCACGCCTTCCATCGTCGCCTACCAGGACGACGGCGAGATCCTGGTCGGCGCCTCGGCGAAGCGCCAGGCCGTGACCAACGCGAAGAACACGCTCTACGCCGTCAAGCGCCTCATCGGCCGCAAGTTCGAGGAAAAGGAAGTCCAGAAGGACATCCACCTCATGCCCTACAAGATCGTGAAGGCCGACAACGGCGACGCATGGGTGGAGGTTCGCGACAAGAATCTTGCCCCGCCGCAAGTGTCCGCCGAAGTGCTGCGCAAGATGAAGAAGACGGCCGAGGACTATCTCGGCGAGCCCGTGACCGAAGCCGTGATCACGGTGCCCGCGTACTTCAACGATTCGCAGCGCCAAGCCACCAAGGACGCCGGCCGCATCGCGGGCCTGGAGGTCAAGCGCATCATCAACGAGCCGACGGCCGCCGCACTCGCCTTCGGCCTGGACAAGCAGGAAAAGGGTGATCGCAAGATCGCGGTGTACGACCTCGGCGGCGGCACCTTCGACATCTCGATCATCGAGATCGCCGACGTCGACGGCGAAAAGCAGTTCGAAGTGCTTTCCACGAACGGCGACACGTTCCTGGGCGGCGAAGACTTCGACCAGCGCATCATCGATTACATCATCGGCGAGTTCAAGAAGGACCAGGGCGTCGACCTGTCGAAGGACGTGCTCGCGCTGCAGCGCCTGAAGGAAGCCGCCGAGAAGGCGAAGATCGAGCTGTCGAGCAATTCGCAGACCGACATCAACCTGCCGTACATCACGGCGGACGCGTCGGGCCCGAGGCACCTGAACATCAAGCTCACGCGCGCCAAGCTCGAATCGCTGGTCGACGAGCTGATCCAGCGCACGATCGAGCCGTGCCGCATCGCGATCAAGGATGCGGGCGTGTCGATCAGCGACATCCACGACGTGATCCTCGTCGGCGGCCAGACGCGCATGCCGAAGGTGCAGGACAAGGTCAAGGAGCTTTTCGGCAAGGAGCCGCGCAAGGACGTGAACCCCGATGAAGCCGTCGCCGTGGGCGCGGCCATCCAGGGCCAGGTGCTGGGCGGCGACCGCAAGGACGTGCTGCTGCTGGACGTCACCCCGCTTTCCCTGGGTATCGAAACCCTGGGCGGCGTGATGACGAAGATGATCCAGAAGAACACCACCATCCCGACGAAGTTCTCGCAGACCTTCTCCACCGCCGACGACAACCAGCCGGCCGTGACGATCAAGGTCTACCAGGGCGAGCGCGAGATGGCGCAGGGCAACAAGGGCCTGGGCGAATTCAACCTCGAAGGCATCCCGCCCGCGCCGCGCGGCCTGCCGCAGATCGAAGTCACGTTCGACATCGACGCCAACGGCATCCTGCACGTGTCCGCCAAGGACAAGGGCACGGGCAAGGAAAACAAGATCACCATCAAGGCGAACTCGGGCCTGTCGGAAGCCGAGATCCAGAAGATGGTGAAGGACGCCGAGCTGAACGCCGCCGAGGACAAGAAAAAACTCGAGATCGTGCAGGCCAAGAACCAGGGCGAAACGCTGGTGCACAGCGTGCGCAAGAGCCTGACCGAATACGGCGAGAAGCTCGAAGCCGGCGAGAAGGAAAAGATCGAAGCCGCGATCAAGGACGTCGAAGCCGCCTTGAAGGGCGAAGACAAGGAAGCGATCGAGGCGAAGACCAACGCGCTGATGGGCGCGAGCCAGAAGCTGGGCGAAAAGATGTACGCCGACATGAACGCGCAGCAGGCGGCGCAGGCTGCGGGTGCAGGTGCGGGCGGTCCGCAAGGCGCCGCAGGCGGCGGTGCGGAAGCCAAGCCGGCCGACGACAATGTGGTCGATGCGGAAGTGAAAGAAGTGAAGAAGGGCTGAAGCCCACACTTCCGTCGACAAGCCACTGGATGCCGGGTCAAGCCCGGCATGACAGTTTCTGAGAAGAGCAGATGGCCACAAAAAGAGACTATTACGAAATCCTCGGCGTGCCGAAGAACGCTTCCGACGAGGAAATCAAGAAGGCTTATCGCAAGCTCGCGATGAAGTTCCACCCCGACCGCAACGAGGGTGACAAGAACGCCGAGGGCAAATTCAAGGAGGCCAAGGAAGCCTACGAGATGCTCTCGGACGCGCAGAAGCGCTCGGCGTACGACCAGTTCGGCCATGCGGGCGTGGACCCGAACATACGTGGCGGCTTCGGCGGCCCGGGCGCCGAAGGCTTCGGCGGCTTCGCCGAGGCTTTCGGGGACATCTTCGGAGACATCTTCGGAGGCGGCGGTGGCCGCGCGGGCCCGGGCGGGCGGCGCCAGGTCTATCGCGGCGCCGACTTGTCGTACGCGATGGAGATTTCGCTCGAGGAAGCCGCCGCCGGCAAGGAAGCGCAGATCCGCATCCCGTCGTGGGAAGGCTGCGAGACCTGCCACGGCTCCGGTGCAAAGCCGGGCACGCAGGCCAAGACATGCACCACCTGCAACGGCGCAGGCGTCGTGCAGATGCGCCAGGGCTTTTTCTCCGTGCAGCAGACGTGTCCTCACTGCCGCGGCACCGGCAAGATCATCCCCGAGCCCTGCCCCACCTGCCACGGCCAGGGCCGCGTCAAGAAGCAAAAGACACTCGAGGTGAAGATCCCCGGGGGCATCGACGACGGCATGCGCATTCGCAGCGCCGGCAACGGCGAGCCCGGCACCAACGGCGGTCCGCCGGGCGACCTGTACATCGAGATCCGCCTGAAGAAGCACGAGATCTTCACGCGCGACGGCGACGACCTGCACTGCGTGGTGCCGATCGCCGTCACGCGCGCCGCGCTGGGCGGCGAGATCGACGTGCCAACGCTGCAGGGCAACGCCGTGATCGAAATTCCTGAAGGCACGCAAGCCGGCAAGCAGTTTCGCCTGCGGGGCAAGGGCATCAAGGGCGTGCGATCGAGCTACCCGGGCGATTTGTATTGCCACGTCGCAGTCGAAACGCCGGTGCGCCTCACCGAGCACCAGCGCAAGTTGCTCAAGGAACTGGACGAGTCGCTGAAGAAGGGCGGCGCGAAGCATTCGCCGAGCGAAGAGAGCTGGGCGGACAAACTCAAAGGGTTCTTCAGCGCCTGACCGCACGGGCCGGTCGCGGCCTTTGACATCCTCAGCAGTAAGCGCAAAATGCCTTCACCGCCGAGGCGCTACTCGCGAGGGAATCATGGCTGACAAACGACAGCCCGCGTTCCACAACCAGCTCTCCTACCAGGTGACGAGCACGGCGGATGCCTTGCGCCGCAGCGCTGCGATGCAGATGCGCCGCGAACACGACTTGAGCCTGGCGCAGGTTCGCACCCTCTCGCTGATCCTTCACCTGCAGCCCGTGCGGCTGCGCGACGTCGCGGCCGATGCCGGCGCCGACAAGGCGCAGATCAGCCGAGTGGTGACGAGCCTGGTGGGACGCGGCTATGTCGCGCGCCGTGCGCTGGCGGGCGATGCGCGCTCCGCGCACCTGGAACTCACGGAGCCAGGCCGCGCGAAGATGGCGTCGATCGAACACTCCCTGAATGAGCGCGATCGTGTGCTGCGCTCGACGTTGCAGCCAGGCGAGGTCGAGCAACTCACGGCCCTGCTCGCTTGCGTGCGCAAAGGCGCGGACGGACTGACGCTCGAAGAAGAGCGCTTCGAAAAAACGATGTCGCAGCCGGCCGTTCACCACGCGGTCTAGAAAAGCTCTTTCTGGCCCTCGGCACCCGGCCTGCGAAACTGCTTCGTGTCGAGAACGATGCGCTCGCGGTTGAAGCCGATGCGCCGTGTCGCTTTCTCGAAGCGCTGGCCGACCAGCTCGGCCCACAGGCCCGTGCCTTTCATGCGCGTGGCGAAATCGCTGTCGTAATCCTTGCCGCCCCGCATGTCATGGATGCGCGCCATCACGCGCGCCGCGCGCTGCGGGTAATGCAGCTCGAGCCATTGCCTGAAAAGCGGCGCCACTTCCCAAGGCAATCGGATCACGTGATAGAACGCGCTGCGCGCGCCGGCCTCCCACGCGGCTTCGAGCACCTGCTCCATGTCGTCGTTGAGGAACGGGATCTGCGGCGCAAGGCTCACCGCGACCGGCACACCAGCTTCAGCGAGCGTCTTCACCGTGCGAAGCCTGCGATGCGGTGCAGCCGCGCGGGGCTCGAGCTTGCGCGAGAGTTCCGCATCGAGCGTTGTGATCGTGATGCTCACTGCCGCGAGCTTCCTGTGCGCCATCGGCGCGATGAGGTCGAGATCGCGTTCGACACCGCTCGATTTCGTCGTGATGCCGAAGGGATGATTCGTCTCGTGCATCAACTCGATGACCGAACGCATGAGACGCAGCTCGCGTTCGACAGGCTGGTAAGCGTCCGTCGCCGTGCCGATCGCGATCAGCCTGGGCTCGTAGCTTTTCTTCGCGAGCTCCGAACGAAGCAGCGCCGCGATGTTTCGCTTGGCGATGATCTTTGTTTCGAAGTCAAGGCCGGGCGAGAGATTGAGGTAGCTGTGGGTGGGGCGGGCATAGCAGTTATGACTGATGACCCCGTTCGCGACGAAATCACCTGTTCCGGTAGTGATGTCGAACAAGTCGCGATCGCCCTCGAGCGGCTCTATGGACATCACCCGCAGATCAGCAGCCGACTTGACCGCGTAGCCGGAGATATCGCGCTTGCGGCCGATGGCAGGGTCGCATGTGTCGAAGAATCGCAGGTGTTCGCGCAGACCTCCTCGCACTCTCAAACTCTGAACCGGTTTATTGGTACCTCGCCCGGGGACGTCATGAACGAAATCGAATCCGAGCGTGCCGAGGGACGCGCGACTGAATTCCATCATCGCGGGACGGGGCGGTTCCACCTTGCCGAAGCCCATCAGCGAATTGCCAAAGGTCAGGTACGGACGTTGCAGTCCCGGTTCGGCTCGAACGACAAATTTCCAGCCACGCTCGGTTAGAAATCGATGATCGCCGCTGGCAATGAGCGAAGTGCCGTCCGCCAGTTCGATCCGGTAGGCCGGCTTTCGAGTCCTCCAATGGGCGAGCACGGCGGTGCGGACGTAGCGGCGGTAGTGACCTTGCCGGTGCGTCCCCATGATTTCCTCGCCGACGCGCAATTCACTCAGCGCCTTCGTACTCCCGTCGGCCATCAGGATTCGCGTTTCGCCGTCCAGGCAATAGACGCAACCATGCTCGCATCCACGATAGGGATTGATCGACCGGTCGAAATAAACATCGGGCGAGTCGTTGCTGGTGATGATGCTGCGAGCGTTTTCCCAGATCACTTCGGTCTTCGGGACCGCGCTTTCTTCGACGCACTCTTCAAGCGTGGACCAGCCGTCGTCGAAGTCGTGACGCTGGTCGCTTTCGAAACGATGCGGATGGCGCGTGGCTGTGCCGCGCCCCTTGATCGCCTGCACGGGAATGTGCGTCTCACTCATGGAGACATACTGTATCTCCATCCAGTATCGTGCGCAAACGCCCGCAAGTGCCTGCCTAAGCAATTCGCCTAAGCCGCCCCGACGTTTTTCGTAGGTGCTGCTACGCCCCGGGTGATTTCATTCGGGCATGGCCACACAGCACAAGCACCGCATCCTGGTCGTGGACGACACACCGGACAACCTGTTCCTCATGAATGCGCTTCTCGAGGACAGGTACGACGTGGTGACGGCCGACAGCGGCGCCGCCGCGCTCGAGATGTCGCGCACCAAAGTGCCCGACCTCATCCTGCTGGACATCATGATGCCCGGCATGGACGGCTACGAAGTGCTGCGCCGCCTGCGCAAGGACCCGGCCACCACCGACATCCCCGTGATCTTCCTCACCGCGCTCACGAGCCCCGAGGAAGAACAGCACGGCCTCGACCTTGGCGCGGTCGACTACATCACGAAGCCGATCAGCCCGCCGATCGTGCTCGCACGGGTGCACACGCACCTGGAGCGAAGCGCGAATGCGCGGCATCTGCAGTCGCTCTCGGACAAGCTGGGCCGCTATCTCGCGCCGCAGGTCTACAAGTCGCTCTTCGACGGCTCGCGCGATGCCGAGATCAAGACACAGCGCAAGAAGCTCACTGTGTTCTTCTCCGACATCAAGGACTTCACGTCGGCCACGGCGAAGTGGCAGCCCGAGGAAATCCGGTTCCTGCTGAACAGCTACTTCTCCGAGATGTCGAAGATCGCCGACGAATACGGCGGCACGCTCGACAAGTTCATCGGCGATGCGATGGTCGTCTTCTTCGGGGATCCCGAAACGCGCGGCATTCACGAAGACGCGCTGCAATGCGTGCGCATGGCGATCGCGATGCAGCGTCGCATGGCCGAGCTTCGCGTGCTTTGGCGCGAGATGGGATCGGACAAGAGCTTCCAGGTGCGCATGGGCATCAACACGGGTTACTGCGACGTCGGAAACTTCGGCAGCGACCTGCGCATGGACTACACGATCATCGGCTCCGAGGTAAACCTCGCGCAGCGCCTCGAACAGGCGGCCGATCCGGGCGGCATCCTGATCTCGCGGCCGACGTGGTCGCTGGTCAAGGGCGAGATCGCATCGACGGAACATGAGCCGGTCGTCGTCAAGGGATTCCCCGAGCCGATCCAGGCCTACGCGGTTCAGGCCGAGACGGAGACGCCCCAGATGCGCAAGGTCTTCCAGTGGGAAAGGCTCGGCATGCGCGTGCTGATCGATCTCGATCGCCTGCCCGATGCGGAACGCGCCGCGGCGGCAGTCGAATTGCGGCAGATGGCCGATCGCCTGCACTGAGGCCGGCATGAAGCGCGAGGACCTGCCTGCACCGGACGTCGCTGCGCTGCAGGCGCAAGTCGAATTCCTGCGCGCCACGCTCGACGCGACGACCGATGGGGTGCTCGCCGTTCGCCTCGAGGATCGCGCGATCCATTTCAACCACGAATTTGCACGCATGTGGCGGCTGCCCGAAGAGCGCCTGGCCACCATCGACGAAGCGGAACTCATCGAACTGCAGGCCGGACAGGTCGTCGAGGCAGAGCACTTCGTGCACCAGGCGCGCGCGCGGACGGCGCATGGAGAGGATTTCGGCATCGTGACGCTGCGCGACGGCCGCATCTTCGAGCGCTACGCACTGCCGCAGGTGACGGACGGCCAGGTCACGGGCCAGGTGACGAACTGGCGCGACGTGACGCGGCGCATCAGCTTCGAACACAAGATGATGTTCAACCAGGTCGTCGTGGAAAGCTCCGGCCCGATGATCTGGGTCGCGATGCAGTCGCAGCAGATCACTTACGCAAACCGCGCGGCGCTGGACCTGCTCGGCTACGCTGCGGGCGACCTGCTGGGCCGCACCATCGATGTGATCGATGCGAAGTACACGTCGAAAACACTGGTGCCGATCAAGACCGAATTGCTGCGCACGGGCAAGCCGGTGAACTTCCGCACGCGGTACCGCCGCTGCGACGGCGACCTGCTCAATGTCGATGCGACGGTCTCCCTCACCCACTCCGGCGACGGCGAGATCTATATCGTGAGTTTCAAGGACATCACCGAGCAGAAGCAGGCGTGGCTTGAAGTTCGCAAGCAGCAGGCCATGCTCGCCGCGCTGTTCGCTTCCATCCCCGACATCATCGCCTACAAGGACTTGAACCGCGCATACCTCGGCTGCAACGAAGCCTTCGAGCGGCTCGCGGGCCGCCCGGCGGCGCAGATCATCGGCAAGAGGGCGGCCGACTTCTTCCCGCCCGAGACGACAAGCTCGATCGAAGCGCGCGACCGCGACGTCGTCGAAACGCTGCAGCGGAAAAACACCGAGCAATGGGTGACCTACCCCGACGGCACGCACGCGCTGCTGGATATCCTGCGCAGCCCGCTGCACGACAGTGCGGGCAACCTGCTCGGCATCCTGGCGGTGGGGCGCAACATCACGCGGCGCAAGCAGAATGAAGAGGAAGTGCGCCACGCCAAGGAACTCGCCGAGGAAGCGACGCGCGCCAAGACGGACTTCCTCGCGAACATGAGCCACGAGATCCGCACGCCGATGAACGCGATCATCGGCATGTCGCACCTGGCGCTGAAAACCGAGCTGACGCCGAAGCAGCGCGAGTACATCGGCAAGGTGCAGTCCTCGGGCAACCATCTGCTGGGCATCATCAACGACATCCTCGACTTTTCGAAGGTCGAGGCCGGCAAGCTCGAGATCGAGCAGGCCGACTTCGACGTGGCGAAGCTGCTGGACAACGTTTCGGACCTCATCGCCGAGAGGGCAGCGGCGAAGGGTCTGCGCCTGGCGTTCGACGTAGGCGCCGACGTGCCGCCCCGCCTGGTGGGCGATCCGCTGCGGCTTGGGCAGGTGCTCATCAACTACGCGAGCAATGCGGTGAAGTACACCGAGCGCGGCGACATCGTGGTTCGCGTGCGCGTGCAGCAGCGCGAAGGCACGAACGCTTTGCTGCGATTCGAAGTCAGCGACACCGGCATCGGCCTCAGCGACGAAGATTGCGAGCGCCTGTTCCAGAGCTTCCACCAGGCCGACAGTTCCACGACGCGCCGCTACGGCGGCACGGGCCTGGGCCTGGCCATCTCGAAAAAGCTCGCGCTGCTGATGGGCGGCGATGTCGGTGTGCGAAGCCGCGCGGGGCACGGAAGCACCTTCTGGTTCACCGCGCGCGTCGGCGTGAACGAGCTGCCGGCCGATTTCGACGTGACGCAGCCCGCGGCACTGGCGCTCGAAGCGCGCGACATCGGTGCGATCCGCGGTGCGCGCATCCTGCTCGTCGAGGACAACGAGATCAACCAGCACGTGGCCAGCGAGATCCTGCGCGACGCGGGCTTGGAGGTCGAGATCGCCGAGAACGGCCTCGTCGGCGTCGCGATGGCGCAGCGCACGCGCTACGACCTCGTGCTCATGGACATGCAGATGCCCGTCATGGACGGCCTGACCGCCACGCGCGAGCTTCGCAAGACCCTCGCGCCCGGCGAGCTGCGCATCGTCGCGATGACGGCGAATGCCATGGATCGCGATCGCCAGGCGTGCCTTTCCGCGGGCATGGACGACTTCGTGCCGAAGCCGATCGATCCGGGCGAGCTGTGGCGCGTGCTGCTGCGCTGGATCCCGGCGCGTACATCGACAGCGCCCGCGCAGCTGAACCCGCTTTCGCAGCCGCAGCCGCTCGAAGCCATCCCGGGCTTGGACACCGTCGCCGGCATGCACCGCATGATGGGCAAGCGCAAGCTCTACCTGCAGATGCTGCGGCGCTTCGCGGATGGCCAGCACGACACGCCGGAGCGGCTGCGCCAGGCGCTGGCCATCGATGACTGGGAAACGGCGGAACGGCTTGCGCACAACGTCAAGGGCGTGTCGGGCACCATCGGCGCCACCGAGGTGCCGAAGCACGCCGCGGCCGTCGAAAGCCTGCTGCGCCGGCGCGTGCCGCGCGAGCAGATCGACCAGCATCTCGATGATCTCGAGCGCTGCCTGCGCGAGCTCGTGCATGGCATTGCAAGCGCATTGCCCGGCGGCCGAGCCGACTAAAAACAGCTCCAGCTCAACCACGCTTCCGGGTGCACACTCGCGCCCATGAACACGCTGCTCCTGTCACGGCTGCAGTTTGCCGCCAACATCGGCTTTCACATCCTCTTTCCGGCGATCAACATCGCGTTGTGCTGGTTTCTCGTTTACTTCCGGCTGCGGCGGATGGACGAGGCGTACACGCTCTGGACGAAGATCTTCGCGCTGACGTTCGCGCTGGGCGTGGTGACGGGAATCACGATGAGCTTCCAGTTCGGCACGAACTGGCCCGGCTTCATGGACCGCGCGGGGAACATCGCAGGCCCGCTGCTCGGGTACGAGGTTCTCACCGCGTTCTTCCTCGAAGCCACCTTCCTCGGGGTCATGCTGTTCGGCCGCAGGCGCGTGTCCAGCGGCGTGCACATGTTTGCGACGCTCATGGTCGCGGCCGGCACGACCGTCTCGGCTTTCTGGATCCTCAGCCTGAACTCGTGGATGCAGACGCCCGCGGGCTACGAGATCGTCGACGGGCGCTTCCACGCGACGAGCTGGATCGAAGTCATCTTCAATCCCTCGTTT
>DATJJL010000368.1:0-7621 GCA_035492155.1 Ramlibacter sp.
CGAAAGGCGGCGCGCTTCGTCGAGGTCACGAAGGATCGCGTCGAGAAGCGCCTGGGCAAACCGCAAGAAGCGGCGACCAGGCCGACGCCGGCGGTGCCTGCCGTTCCTGCACCGTTGTCAGCGTGGAAGCGCGCCATCAAGAGCACATGGGCCACGGTGCGTCCATGGCTGCCGCAGTCGTGGCGCGAGCCCGTCGGGCGCGGGGCACGTCGTGCTTACGGATGGTGGATCACCGAACGGCTGATCTTGCGCGAGAGGCTCTCGCGCATCGGGCAAACGCCCGCTGTTGCGCCTGATGCGCCGCCCGCCGCGTTCGAGCGTGGCGACTACTTCGTGTCGCTCGGCGCCGACTGGGAATACCTCGACCAGGAAGCATTGTTCCGGCTCAAACGCGAGCTGGATTTGCGCGTCACGCTCATCTGCTACGACGCGATTCCGGTGTTGCTGCCGCAGTTGTTCGTGGACGTGCTTTCGCGCGAGAGGTTCGGCAGCTACCTCGCCGAGCTCGCATGGTGCGCCGACCACGTGCTGTGCATCTCCGAGTGCACGCGCCGCGACTTCGAAAAAGTGGTGAACGACATCGGCGCACCGGTGCCGCCGACGCATGTGATTCGCCTCGGCGATGAAATCCGGCCTCCGCGGTCGGAGGAGGCGCCCGCTGGGTTCGATGACGACGGCCGGCCGTTCGTGCTCTACGTCTCGACGATCGAGCGCCGCAAGAACCATGAGCTGCTGTATCGCGCGTGGGCACGCATGCGCGACATGGGGCAGGTGCCGTACAAGCTCGTATTCGTCGGCATGCCGGGCTGGGGCATCAACGATTTGAGGAACGATCTGCGGCTGGACCCGCGCGTGCGCGGCGATATCGTCATGCTCGATCGCGTCGACGACGCCGCGCTCGCGTGGCTCTATCGGCATGCCGCGTTCACGGTGTTTCCCTCGCTCTACGAGGGTTGGGGATTGCCGGTGGTCGAAAGCCTCGGCTGGGGCAAGTTCTGCATTGCGTCGAGCGCCGCATCGTTGCCCGAGGCGGGCGGCGATCTCGTCGAATACATCGACCCGTGGGACCTGCCGCGCTGGGTGGATCGGCTCACTTATTTCATGCAGCATCCGGACGAAGTGCGTGCGCGCAGCGAGCGCATCGTCCGCGAATACCGCACGACTCCGTGGCGCGAGACGAGCGAGGAGATCCACCGCGTCGCCTCGCTGCGGCCGGTTTATAGTGCCGGGCAATCATGAACGCCTCTTCCTGGATGACCTGGCTGCTCGTGCTTGCCGCGGTGCTTTGCAATGCGACTGCGCAAGTGCTGATGAAGCGCGGTGGCGTGACGCACGCCGGCGACTGGCATCAATGGATCACGCTGAACCTTGTGGGCGCGGCGTCGCTGTATGTCGTGAGCTTCGCGATCACGCCCATCGTGTACGCGCGCATGCCGCTGTCGCTCATCTCGCCGTTGATGGCCGGCGCCATCTTCGTGCTGATCAGCGTCGCATCCGTGTTGTTGCTCGGGGAGCATCTGAACGGGTTCCGCCTGGCGGGCATGGCTTGCGTGCTGCTGGGTATCTACCTGCTCTCGCAGAGCCAGTGAGGGCGCCGGTCCAACGAGCCTCGGCAGCTGCGTTTCCCGCTGCGTTCGCTGCTGCCTTCGGCCTTCTCTTCGCATGCTGGCTCTATGGCGCCGCGGTCATCGACCCGCGCTCCGCCGGCTGGCTGCTGCACGACGATTCCGCGCAGCATTACCTTGGGCTCGTCTACTTCCTCAACCAGCCGTGGCACTGGCCACCGGGCCTGATCCTGCATTTCGGCGACGAGCCCACGTCGGTGGTGTTCACCGACTCGATTCCGTTGCTGGCGTTTCCTTCGAAGCTGGCCGGCATCGCCGGTCGATGGCAGTACTTCGGGATCTGGATCGCGGCCTGCCACGCGCTGGCCGGCTGGTTCGGCGCCCGCCTTCTGCAGCGCCTCGGCACGTCAACGGCGGTCGCAGCCATCGGGGCATTGTTCTTCGTCGTCTCGCCCGCGATCTTGCTGCGCGCCTACGGACACGAATCGCTCATGGGGCAATTCCTCGTGATCGCGGCGCTCGAGCGTTCGCTGCGACTCGAGTGGCGCTTGCGTGGTTGGCTCGTGCTCGCCGTCGTCGCGCTTCTTGTGCACGCGTATCTCGCGACGATGGTGCTCGCGCTGGCAGGCGCCTGCGCGATTGCGTCATGGGTGCGCGAAGAAGCGTCGGCCGCCCAGCTCGCCGCCCATGCGGCGGTCGGGTTCGCCGTGCTCGCCGTCGTCGCGTGGTTGGCCGGCTACTTCGTCGGCGCAGGCGATTTCGTCGCGCTCGGCTATGGTCACTTCTCGGCGAACCTGCTCACGTGGATCGACCCGATGGACTGGGCGGCATTCAACCGGTTTTGGGGCCGCGAGGTGCCGTACGCGCGCGAATGGTCTCGATTCATGCCCGCGCAGCAGCAAGCCACCTCAGGCCAGTACGAAGGGTTTGCGTATCTCGGTGCGGGGATGCTTCTTCTCGTCGCCGTGGCAGCGCTGGGAGCCTTGTGGCGAAAGAGCAGGGCGGAGACTGCGGTGCCGCGCGCCAATTTTTCCTGGGCGATCGCGGCTTGCGTCGCGATGTTCCTGTTCGCGCTGTCGACGCGTCCCACCATCGGTGCCGTCACGCTTGCGCATCTTCCCGTGCCGGCAGCGCTCGAACATTTGCTCGGCGCGTACCGCGCAGGCGGGCGATTCGTGTGGCCCCTCACGTATCTGCTCATGGCATGGGCGATCAGCCGTAGCAGCTCGACGCGAGCCGGTCTTGGGCTCGTGGCACTCGCATTTGCCATCCAGTGCGCCGACCTGGCCGGCAAGGCTCATGAATTCCGCACGAGGTTCCGTCAGCGCGCGCCCGAAGTCGCGAGCGCGGACACCATTGCCCAATGGCGCTCGCTTCTCGCTCGCTGCCCAGTTGTGGAGATGGTGTCGGCGAAGCACCCGGGCGAAGGTTGGGTCGGCCCGGCCATCGCGGCGGGCGAATCGGGCGCACTGTTCACGCCTGCGCCGACGGCTCGATACTCACAGCAGCTCGAAGTGCAAAGGCTCGCCCATGTGGAAGCGCTGCTGCGTAGCGGGTCGTGGCGACGCGATGCGATCTATTTTCTTGCTCCGCCTTTGCCCCCGGGCGATTCGGTGGCCGGCATCGCAGCCGCGCTTCCATCTGGAATGCATCACATGAAGATCGGAACGTCCGACATCGTCTTCGACGCGCACTGCGCGGGAACCTGAGATGGGGGTGCTCCGGCTCGTTCTCGCGACGCTGGTTCTGCTGAGCCATGCAGGGGTGCGCGTCTTTGGCTACAACCCCGGCGTTTTCGCCGTCGTCGTGTTCTATCTGATCTCCGGCTACGTGATGGCCGGCCTCATCCACGGCCACTACAACGCTCCTCGGCACATCGGCAGCTTCTATGTCGATCGCGCACTGCGCATCTTTCCGCAGTACTTGTTCTACATGGGCGCTGCGCTCTTGTGGCAACTTGCAACCGGGACGACAACGCTGTTCCTCACGCATTCGCCCACGGCGACGGACCTGCTCAACAACTTCACGGTCATTCCGCTGAATTTCTTCATGTTCAACGGTTCCGATGCGTACACGCTGGTCCCTCCCGCCTGGTCGCTGGGCGCGGAGCTCCAGTTCTACATCCTGGCACCCGTGATGCTGATCTGGCCCCGCATCGGGGCGGTGCTCGCAGCGGCGTCGCTGCTGGTGCAGTTGCTGGCGATGCACGCGGTCTTGAATACGGACTGGTACGGCTATCGGCTGCTGGCGGGCGTGCTGTGGTTCTTCGCGGCCGGAATGCTGATGTTCCACCTGCGGCCCAAAGCGGTCGCCGCTGCTGCGCTGATTGCGCCTGCTGCGGCCCTGGTCCTTTATGCGTATTTGCGAGTCCGGCACCTGAACGTCATTTCGTACAACACCGAGGTGCTGGCGGGATGGGCGGCGGGCGTTCCGCTCGTGCTGTGGCTCGGGCGCAGACGCGGCGGAAGGCTCGATCACCTTGCCGGTGATGTTTCGTACGGGATGTTCCTCAATCACTTCCTTGTGCTCTGGCTGCTCTTTCCGGCAGCGCAGCGCAGTTCGTCGCAGCTGGCGCTCGTCGCCCTGTGCAGCTTTCTGCTTTCATGGGCAACGCAGCGCCTGATCGAGCGTCCTGTGCTCGCCTGGCGTCGCCGCTTTCGGCGCCGTGTGCAAACCAATGCCACAAGTGTGACCTGAGTCACAATACATGCCTGGCCGGGCTGCAATACTCCAACGAGGAGTAGTGCAACCTGGGCCAGGAGAGCAGCGCAATGACAACAGCTTCTTCAATAGCGACCCGTACCGGGGCCTTGCGGCTGCGGCGCGTCGCCATGGCCATTTCCATCCTTGGTGCACTCGTTGGGGTTGCGCACGCAGAGCAGGCGCCCGCCGGTACCGTCGTTTTCGTCTCCGGGCCGGTCGAGCTCGTGTCGGCCGATGGGTCCCGCAAGCCACTCACCGCAGGCGCGGCCATTCGTCCCGGCGAACAAATTGCGACGGGAGCTGACGGCTATGCGCACGTGCGCATGGTCGACAACGGCTTCGTCGCCGTGCGACCGCAATCGCGCCTGGCCATCGAAATCTACGACTACGACGCTTCAAATCCGGCTGCCAGCCGCATCAAGCTGCGCCTGCAGGAAGGCAATGCCCGTACGGTTTCCGGCAAGGGTGGCGAGGCGGCCAAGCACAACTACCGTTTCAACACGCCCATGGCCGCGATCGGCCTGCGCGGAACCGACTACACCGTCGTGTCCACCGAAGGCTCGACGCGTGTATCGGTCAGTCGCGGTGCCGTGACCGTCACGCCGCTGGGTGGCGGCTGCACGGCCGACACGTTCGGTCCTTGCAGCACCACGAATTCACGCGAGCTGACGGCAGCACTGCGGCACGCCTATCTCGAGGTGAACGCACGCAACGCAATGCCTGTTCTCGTGAAGCCCGAGCAGGACCCGCAAGGCGGCGCAAACCAGAACCCGTCCAGCCGCCCTGACGAGCCTCATGCAGACGGGCGCCAGGACCTCAAGACAGGCGGATCCAAGGACACCACGGCGCAAGTCGCCGCGGACAAGATCGCCCTTGGACTCGAGTCCGTCCCCGTTCCGGGTCCGGTGACGGTACCCGTCGTGACGCCTCCGACGCCGACGGAGCCGGCGCAGTTCGTCTGGGGCCGCTGGTCGTCCTATGCAAAAGGCGATGGATCGCCGGCGATCACGACCTTGCTCGACGGCAAGCGCGAGATCGTTTATGCGAACGACGTGTTCGGCCTGCTGCGAAACGACCCGATCCCGACGAGCATTCCTTCGCAAGGTGCTTTCACGTTCAAGCTTGCCGACAGCGAAGCCTATGCGCTCTCCGGCGGCGCGCTGAGCCCCGCGCAGGTCACATCGGGCAGCTTCGGCCTGGACTTCAACCAGAGAACGTTCGAGACGGCCCTGTCCGTCCAGCACGGGCAGGCAACCGAGCAGCTCATTGCCAAGGGCAACGTGCAGTTCCAGGGCCTTCTCATCGCGGACCCCACGCGATCGAACATGAACCTCGCAGGTGCAGTGTCCGGCAGCGGGACCCAGGCCGCGTACGTGTTCGACAAGCCACTCTCCAGCGGGAGCATCCTGGGTGCCGTTCGCTGGGTTCGCTGAAGGGGCTCGCAGCTTAGTCATCGGAGTATCGGCTGCCGCGAGCCTCGCGGCGGCGTCTCCTGCGCTGGCCCAGAACCAGGAAGCACTCGACTGGTACGCGAAAGGGCTGGGCGCCCTCGAAGCCAAAGACTACCCCAATGCACGGGCGGATCTCTTGCATGCCGTGCAAGCCGATCCTTCCTTCGCCGGTGCGTGGCTGGATCTCGCCATTGCCACAGAAGCGGATGGCGACCCGGTTGAAGCCGAGGAGTTTCTGGGAATCCTGGAGGCAAGGTTCGCAGTTCCGCCTGCCATCGAACAAAAGGTGGCGCAGCTGCACGCCCGGATCGACCGGCAGAAGGCGATCGCGGCGCGCAACTGGGAATGGTCCAGCACTTTCCAGGCGGGCCTGGGAATCGACACGAACGCCAACACCGGTCTTGCACTTTCGGACCTGACGCTGACGTTCCCCGGTGGGCCGGTTGTCCTGCCCATTTCTTCCGAACAGTTGCCGCGGCGAGATTCGTATTTCGCCAGCAGCATCGCCACGCAGGGAAGCCGCCCGGCGGGCACGGGCCAATACGATGCAGGCGGAAGCATCCGGTCGCGCGTCAATGACCACTTGCACGGCTATGACACGGTCGAATTGCAGGCTGCGGTCGGCTATACGAGCTCTGTGCCCGCTTTTGGCGGCAACGTCCCATTCGCAACCGGCCCGTGGCGGGTCGGCATTTCGGCCCAGCAACTGCGTCTGGGTGGCGCCGTGCTTCTCGACGGCGTTACGGTGAGCGGACTGCACGCGTGGACGACAGCGCGCTGTTCCCCGCAAGGTGGCGTTGAATTCGGAATGCGCCATTTCCCTGTGGCCAACAACCTGGACAGCCATCTTTATTGGCTGACAGGAAGCGCTACCTGCGCCGATCCGTGGGCGGGCCCGGGAGGAAGCGCGACGGCACAAGTGCGGCTTGGTTATGAGTCCGGGCGTGGCAATTTCGAGACGCCGAACGGCCGTCCGGGGGATGACACCCGCCACCTCGAAGTGACCGCCCTTCAGCGCTGGGCCTGGACGGGCGCCAATGGCACCGAACGGCTAGAGGCGCAGTTCCAGTGGGCGCAGGCCGCCGATACGAGAGGCTACAGTCCCTTGCTGGCTGCCGACGCGCCGCGCAGGTTGGCACGCTGGACCGGATCCTTGTCGTACATCGTTCCTCTAGGGGAAATCCCTGTGCTTGGCGCCGGTTGGACGGCAGTGGCCACGGCCCAGGCCTTTCGGCAGCGATCCAACCTCGAGCTTTTCCGTCTGAAGGGCGAGGTTTTGCAACTGAGCCTGCAGCGAAACTGGTGATTCGCAAACCGTGTGAGTCGCGAGCCACACTTCGGGAAAAACCCAGCCGCGTTTGTGATGGCGGTCACAAGAAGCACAACCTTACCCCCTATACTCCGCGCTGGCTGAGCGTTTATTAGCGGTCTGTGATTTCCACAGCCCAGCCTTCACCTTCTCTCTACAGGAGTTTCAATGGCAATTACAGTCGCAATGCGTACAGAAGTTTCCCAGCTGTACGTTGCCCTTTTCGGCCGCGCCCCTGACGCGGACGGCCTGGGTTACTGGACACAGCGGGTCGACTCCGGCGATTCGATGACGACCATCGCGAACGCGATGTACGGCACCGATCCCGCTCGCGCTTACTACCCCCTCTTCCTGACGAATGAGGAAATCATCAAGTCGTTCTATCTGAACGTGCTCGGCCGCCCCGCTGATGCGGAAGGCCTCGCGTACTGGACGGCACAGCTGAATGCGACCGGCGCCACGCCCGGCTCGGTGATCACCACCATGGTCAACGTGGTTGCCAACTACGTTGCACTCGGCGGCACGGATCCGGCCGGCCTGACCAGCGCATCGCTGTTCAACAACAAGGTCGCGGTTGCCCAGTACTACGGCGA
>DATJJL010000369.1:0-4964 GCA_035492155.1 Ramlibacter sp.
ACCGATTCGCTCGACCTCTTCGGCTCCGAAGCTTCGTCGAACGCCGCGAACTATTTCAGCAACGGCATCAAGGGCCGGCCGGACGAAGCGAAGTTCGCCGACCATGTCGAAGCCGACACGCAGATGACGATCAAGGCGCCCGACGGGCAAGGCGGCGTGAAGGATGAATCGGTGTCGGTGCGCAACGGCATCAACGAAGTCACGCGGCTCGAATACGTGAAGGACTGCAATGTCGGCGTCACGCGCTGGAACATGTCGATCAAGCGCGCGGGCATAGCCTTCGAATTGAAGCTGCCTTCCACGCGATTCCGTCGCGACGTCGGCATGTGGGCCGGCATCGCCACCTCACCGGAAGGCACGCCGATCTCGCAAGCCGAGTTCTACGCGAAGAAGCACGAATGGATTCCGAGCGAGGAAGACCAGCGCTTCGTCAAGAGCCTCATGCAGCGAGTGACCGAGCCCGGCAAGATCGCGGGCTGGATCGCGCCGCCGGACCGGGGTATCAATGCGCAGCCGGTGGACTACGAATACGTGAAGCTTTGAGTCAGGGGCGCAGCAGGCGCTTTTCCAGAAGCGTCTGAATGTCGCGGCGGCCATCGGCGATGAGGTGGATGAACACTTGCTTTGCCGAGACCTGGTAGATGATGCGATACGGCTTGAAGTAGGTTTCGCGATAGTTGCGTATACCCATTGCCTGCAGTTCCTTGGTGATCGCGCCCCGCTGGGGAAACAGCGCGAGACCCTGAACCACTTCTTCGATCTTGTCGATGACGTGATCCGCCTTGGCGGGTGCATCGTTCCTGCTGATGTAGTCGTGGATATCGATCAAATCGCCGGCCGCATTGGGTGAAAGAATCACCGCGTACTTGACCGTCATTTCGCCGTGCGGCGGCGCCGAACAGCAGCGAAAGCTTCCTTCGCGGAAATGCCTTTTCCTTCCTCGATCTGTTTCTCGCTCATTGCGATGAGCTTGAGCAAGGCAAGAGCTTCCTGCTGTTCGTAATAGCTTTCGACGTCGACGAGGACCGCGGCTGCCTCGCCATTCTGGGTAATGACGAGCGGCTCGCGGCACTCATGCAATTCCTCGATGACCTGGGCGGCGTTGGCCTTGACGTAGCTGATCGGCTTGATTCGGGTCGAGAGTCTCATGGAGACCGAATATAGTCTTTTAACGGACATCACCCAATGCCCGACAGACAGCGGGCGATGAACGTATCGCCCGAGCCGCAGAGAAGGAAAGGCTGGAAGCTGGCCTGCCCGGAGGGAATCGAACCCCCGACCCACAGCTTAGAAGGCTGTTGCTCTATCCAACTGAGCTACGGGCAGCCCGAAAAAAGAATGGTCGGAGCGATAGGATTCGAACCTACGACCCTCTGGTCCCAAACCAGATGCGCTACCAGACTGCGCTACGCTCCGACGTCCCCGCATTCTACTTGCCGGGCTCCTGCGGCACATCGATATAAATTCTTTTGAGCTTCGGAAATTGCTCGCGGATGGCGTCCTGCGCACGGCGCACGGCGTCTGCCGCATCCGACGTAGCCGTGTCCGGCGCGAAGCGCACCTCCACCGCCACCAGCGCTTCGTCCGGGCCGATATACATCGACAGCACCGGCCCCACCTCTCGCACGCCGTCTTGTTGTTCGAGCAGGCGCTGGATCTCGCGCGCCGTCTCCGGCTTGATGCCTTCGCCCACCAGAAGGCCCTTTGACTCGCGAATGAGCAGCACTGCAACGGCCGCGAGCAGCAGGCCGATCAGCATGGATGCGACGCCGTCGAGCTCCGGTATGTCCAGCGCATGGCTGAGAAAAATGCCGATCGCTGCGATGAGCAAACCCGCAAGCGCCGCCGAATCCTCCGCGATGACGGTGAAGGTCGTCGGGTCCTTGCTGATGCGCATGGCTCGCCAGAGGGGCGTGTCGCCGCGCTCGCGGGCAAACTGCCGCCAGCCGATCACGAGGCTCACACCTTCGAACACTGCTGCGGCCGCGAGCACCACATAGTTCCACGGCGGCTCCCGCAGCGCGGGCGCATCCAGCACGAGCAGGATGCCTTCGTAGAAAGAGATGCCGCCGCCCACGCCGAAGATCAGCACGCCGACGATCAGGCTCCAGAAATAAAGCTCCTTGCCGTGGCCGAAAGGATGTTCCTTGGAAGCGGGCAACTGGCTGCGAGCCAGGCCCACCAACAGCAGCGCGTCATTGCAGGTATCGACGAGGGAGTGAATCGCCTCCGACAACATCGCGGAGCTGCCCGTGATGCCCGCGACGGTGAACTTGGTCGCTGCGATGGCAACGTTGGCGGCGATGGCACCGTAGACCGCGACTTTCGATTCGGCCATGGATGGCCGATTCTGCTTGCTATTGCTTTTTCGCGTGGCGGGCCGCAGCCATCAGATACGAAAGCAACGACTTCAGCTCATCGGCTTGCGCACCCGCAATGGAATTGACCGCGCGCTCGCCCTTGGCGGTGAGGTGCACCTCGACCTGGCGGGCGTCCTCGCGGCTTCGCTTGCGTTTGACCAGCCCGGCCAGCTCGCAGCGCGAAACGAGCCCGACCACGCTGTGGTGTTCCAGCAGCATGTTCTGCGCGAGCTCGCCGACCAGCGCCCACGAGCGCTCCGGCATACCCTTGATGTGCAGCAGGATCAGGTATTGGGAAAAGGTGATGCCCTGGGCTCGCGCCGCGTCCTCGCCGAACCGCTCGAAGCGGCGAAGCTGCTGGCGGAAGGCCGATCGGGCCTCGAGCTCGGACTTGCTGACGGCGGTCTTTTTCATTGCGCGCAAGTGTAGCGCGCGACCACCGCGTTGCCGCTAGCGCCGCTCGTACTGCGTCTTTCCAAACAAGATGTCGCGCGCCTTGTCGTCGGTGAGCTGTCGGCGCTGGTCGGCAAGCACCTTCACGGCGCGCTGCACCGCGGGGCGTGCCTCGATTTTTTCGAACCAGGACTTGAGACGCGGGTAGTCGTCCAGCACGATGCCCTGGTTCTTCCAGTTGCGCAGCCACGGCCACGTGGCGATGTCGGCAATGGAGTATTCATCGCAGCCCAGCCACTTGCTTTTTCCAAGGCGCCTGTCGATCACGCTGTAAAGGCGCTTTGCTTCGTTCGTGTAGCGGTCGATCGCATACGGAAGCTTCTCCGGCGCGTAAGTGCGGAAATGATGGTTCTGCCCCAGCATCGGGCCGACGCCGCCCATCTGGAACATCAGCCACTCGAGCACTTCGTATTTCTTGCGATCCGATTTCGGCATGAACTTGCCCGTCTTCGCCGCGAGGTACACAAGGATCGCACCCGATTCGAAGAGTGAGATCGCACGGCCTTCGGGGCCTTCGCTGTCGACGATCGCGGGGATCTTGTTGTTCGGGCTGATGGCGAGGAACCCGGGCTTGAACTGGTCGCCCGCACCGATGTTCACGGCGTGCACTGCGTAGTCGAGGCCGCACTCCTCCAGCATGATGTGGACCTTGTGGCCATTGGGCGTCGCCCACGTGTAGACGTCGATCATCGCTAGGACCTTTCGGCTGATAATGGCGGCCACTCTAGGGGAATCGGGCCCTTCATGTTCGACCGCATCAAAAAGGCCTTCGTCAAGGAAGCCAAATCGGACCCGCCGCCGAGCTCGCTGCATTCGGCAGGCCCCGTCTCCGAGTGGGCTGCAACCCAGGGCTTCGGCTTTTCCATCGATGACAGCGGCCAGAGCATCGCACTCGAAGGCAAGGTCGGTGACAAGGCATGGCGCTTGCAGCTCGGTCGTCCCTCGCGCAACTACATCTTCGGCGAGGAGGTCCGCGCCAGGGCGGACCTGGGCGTCGACCCATCGGTCGCAGTCCTCGTGATGAACCGCCCGCTGAAGGAAGCGCTGGAAAAGCGTGCTTACGAGGCGTACACGAACGAACTTCAGACCTCGGTGAATTCGTCGATGCCCGAGGAGATGCGCTGGCTCGCCATGTACGACGAAGTCGGTTGGGACAGCCTGTCCACCGATTTCTGGAAGCGCCTGGCGATCCTCACCGACAACCGCGAATACGCGCTGGCCTGGCTCGACGCGCAAATGGCCGAGCTCATGACGAACTGGCCCGAGCCCGGGCCGTCCGCCGAAGTGCCTTTCATGGTGCTGCTGCTCAATGGCAAGGCCTACCTGCGCATGGAATACGCGCCCGCGCGTATCGAGACGCTGCAGCACGCAGCAGCGATCTTCACGAGCGCATGCGAAAGCGCGCTGGGCGCTTTCAGCAAGAACTGATCTTCAGCCGCCGCGTGTGATGGGCACTGCGGCATCCTTGCCGTAGCTGCCCCATTTGCCCAGCTCCCACTTCGCAATCGCGTTGCGGTGAACTTCGTCCGGGCCGTCGGCGAAGCGCAGCGTGCGCACGTGACTCCAGAACGACGCCAGCGGGAAATCGCCGGACATGCCGCCCGCGCCGTGCACCTGCATCGCCCAGTCGATCACCTGCAGCGCCATGTTCGGCGCGACGACCTTGATCATCGCGATCTCGGTCTTCGCGGCCTTGTTGCCGGCGACGTCCATCATCCACGCGGCCTTGAGCGTGAGCAGGCGAGCTTGGTCGATCTTGCAGCGCGCTTCGGCAATGCGTTCCTGCGTTACCGACTGCTGCGCGATGGTCTTGCCGAACGCAACGCGCGATGTCGCACGTTTGCACATCAATTCCAGTGCGCGCTCGGCCAGGCCGATCAATCGCATGCAGTGGTGGATGCGTCCGGGGCCAAGTCGGCCTTGCGCGATTTCGAAGCCGCGGCCTTCGCCGAGCAGGATGTTGTCGGCCGGCACGCGCACGTTCTCGAAGAACATCTCGACGTGGCCGTGCGGCGCGTCGTCATAGCCCATCACGTTCAGCGGCCGCACGATGCGGATGCCGGGCGCCTCGGCGGGCACGACGACCATGCTTTGCTGCGAATGCCTGGGCGCATCCGGGTCCGTCTTGCCCATGGTGATGAATACCTTGCA
>DATJJL010000370.1:0-5575 GCA_035492155.1 Ramlibacter sp.
CATGCTGCGAACGCGCTTGTAGTGGCGCTTGACCGCGGCCGCCTTCTTGCGCTTGCGCTCGGCGGTGGGCTTTTCGTAGAACTCGCGGGCGCGCAGCTCGGTGAGCAGGCCCAGTTTTTCGATGGTGCGCTTGAAGCGGCGCAGTGCCACGTCAAAAGGCTCGTTTTCCTTGACTCGAATCGTCGTCATGAATTGAGGTTCGTCATGTGGCAGGTGAAGATCGATGGCACCCGCCGGGGTTCCCCACCTTTAAAGTCGATCAGGCCGGTGGGGGTTTGCCAGCAAAGCCTTGGATTATAGCCGTCAATTCCGGGCGGCAAGCGCATGCGCGCAGGCCCAGCCGCTGGCCCACGCCCACTGGAAGTTGTAGCCGCCCAGCCAGCCCGTCGCATCGACGACCTCGCCGATGAAATACAGGCCCGCCTGCTTCGACTCCATGGTCTGCTGGGATAGGTCCCGGGTGTCGACGCCGCCGGCCGTCACCTCAGCCTTTCGCCAGCCCTCGGTGCCCGAGGGAACCAACTCCCATCCCGACAGGCGCTGCGCCAGCGCTGCGAAGGCTTTGTCGCTGCATTCGTTGACCGGCCGTTGCAACGAGGCATCCTGCGCCGCCCAAGTGTCGGCAAGGCGGCTCGGCACGAAAGTGGCCAGCATGTTCGCCAGGAGCTTGCGCGATCCACTTGCCTTGGCCCGGCTGAGCTCGTCCTCGATGTCGACCCCGCCGGTGAGATCGAGCCGGATCGGCTCGCCCTCGTGCCAGTAGCTGGAGATCTGAAGCACGGCCGGGCCGCTCAGGCCGCGGTGGGTGAAAAGCAGGTCTTCGTGGAATTCGGCGCGATTCTTCTTCGAGCCGGTTTCGATGACGACCGGCAATGCGAGCCCGGCGAGATCCGCATACGGCGTCCAGTCCGATCCTTCGAAGGTCAGCGGCACGAGCGCGGGCCGGGGCGAAACGACACGCAGCCCGAATTGCTTTGCGATGCGATAACCAAAGTCCGTCGCGCCGATCTTCGGGATCGACAGGCCACCCGTCGCGATCACGACATTGCGCGTCTCGACGCTGCCGCGATCGGTGTCCATGCGATATCCCGACCCGGTCGTGCCGATCTCGCGCACGGTGCAAGGTTGCCAGCGCTGCACGCCGCCGGCCTCGCATTCGGCGAGCAGCATGCGGATGAAATCCTCGGACGACCGGTCGCCGAAAAGCTGCCCCTTGTGCTTCTCATGGAAAGCGATGCCGTGCCGCTGCACCAGTGCAATGAAGTCCGACGGCGTATAGCGCGCCAGCGCCGAGCGGCAGAACTGCGGGTTGTCGCCGAGGAAGTGCTTGTGCGGCGCACGCGGATCGAGATCGCGATTGGTGAAGTTGCAGCGACCGCCGCCCGAGATGCGGATCTTCTCCGCGACCTTTTCGCTGTGATCGATCACGAGCACCTTGAGCCCGAGCTGGCCCGCGACGCCCGCGCAGAAAAGCCCGGCCGCGCCCGCGCCGACGATCACCGCATCGAAGGCGCTTTCAGCCTTTCCAGGTGAAAGGGAACTTGAGCTGCCGGATGAAGCCATCGGGAACATAGTCGCCCAGCACGCCGTAGTCCTGCGGCCAAGGCTTGTCGCTTTTCACGACAGTGCCGAACAAATGATCGAGGAATGCAAAGTGCGCGGCGTAGTTGCGGTCCAGCGCCTCGCGGTCCTGGCTGTGATGCCAATGATGGAAATTCGGCGTGACGATCACGTGGCGCAAGGGGCCCAGCCTGACGCTCACGTTCGCATGGTTGAACACGGCCTGGAAGCCGACGATCACGATGTACGCGTCGATGACGCCCTTCGAGAAACCGAGCACGTAGATCGGCGCGAGGATGAGGGTTCGCGTGATCAGGAGCTCCAGGATGTGCTGGCGCGAACCGGCCATCCAGTCCATAGCCTTGACGCTGTGGTGAACGGCATGCAGGCGCCAGAGCAGCGGCACCTCGTGATAGGCGCGATGCGTCCAGTACTGCACCAGGTCCGCGACCAGGACGATGAGGAACAGCGCCACCCAGAAGGGCAAGCCTTGCACCCAGCCGCGGATGCCGTCGTTCGCCGCCCAGCCGAAGAACCTGTGCACCATGAGGTTGGTGGCGAGCAGCACGAAGCCGACCACCATATGGTTCACGATGAAGTGATGCAGGTCGGTCTGCCACTCCGCGCGGAAGACCGGTTGGTCCTTGCGCAGAGCGAACAGCTTTTCGATGAAAACGAAAATGAGCGACGAGCCGAGCAGATCGAGGATGAACCAGTCCAGCCCGATGTAGGGCGTGTGGTCCGGGAAGTTCGGGTCGACATGCACCTTGTGGCCGCCCAGCAGCGCCGTGAGCGCAACCAGCGTGAACGCAAATGACGACAGCCAGCGCGAGCGGTTGAACAGCACATTGACCAGGCTCAGGCCGCCTGCGACGACCATCGCCGCGAACATCACGTTGCGCAGCAGGTCGACGTTGTAGCTCTTGCGAAGCTCCGGCGTCGTGAGGTATTCGGGGAAGTGAAAAGCCAGCACGCCCAGGAAACACAGGATTGCCAGCGCCAGTGCAATCACGCCGGTCACCTGGCCGCGGCCCGGCCGCAGCTCGCCGTGGCTTTCGCTGAATTCGTTCAATTGTTCGAGCATGCGCCCCTCCTCCTGGCGGCGCAGTGTAGTGCAAGGTTTCAGCTCTCCAGCTTCGCCTTCAGGAACCCCACCGTTCCGTAGCGCGTGACGGCGCTGTAGTAGCGCTTCGTCAGCCGCTCGACCATCGCCGAATACTCGTCGACAAGGCCGGGCACGATCGAGAAGTTGTCGTAATTCACGACGACGGCGACCTTGTCCTCGGCGGACTTCACCACAGGCTCGAGCAAGTCGTGCACGGCTTGCTCGATGTCGGTGATGTCTTTGGCCGTGTCGACCGCGAGCCCTTCGAAATCGATGAACAGCATGTGCTGCTGCCCATCGAGATGCAGTCGCTGCTGCAGCGGCTTGGCGAGCATGCGATCGCGCAGGCCCAGCAGCGTCGAGTGGAACAGGGCCGCGTCCATCATCTTCAGCTGCGGGCTGATGGCGGGCTTGAACTCCATGCGCGCGAGGATGTCGCGTTCCAGGTCAATGCCTGGTGCAATTTCGATCAGCTCCAGCCCGCCGAGATCGGCAAGGCGGAAGACGCAGCGCTCCGTCACGTAGAGCACCTTCTGCCCGCGGCGCAACGCTTCGGCGCCGCTGAAGGTGCGGTGCTCGACGGCCTTGATGAACTTCGGCGACGTGCCTTCGCTTTCGACGCGCAGCTTGCCGTCCTCGATCTTCACGACGAGATCGCCGGCCGTGAAAGTGCCGACGAAGCACACCGTCTTGGCGTTCTGGCTGATGTTGATGAAGCCGCCTGCGCCCGCAAGTTTCGATCCGAACTTGCTCACGTTCAGGTTGCCCTCGGCATCGGCTTGTGCCAGGCCGAGCACAGCGAGATCGAGCCCGCCGCCGTCGTAGAAATCGAACTGGTTCGGCTGGTCGATGATGGCCTGCGCATTCACCGCGGCGCCGAATGACAGGCCGCCCGCCGGAATGCCGCCGATCACGCCGGGCTCCGCTGTCAGCGTAACGAGGTCGATCACGCGCTCTTCGGCAGCGACGGTCGCCACGCCTTCGGGCATGCCGATGCCCAGATTGATCACGCTGTTCGGCTTGAGCTCCAGTGCTGCGCGTCGCGCGATCACCTTGCGTTCGCTCATCGGCATGGGCGCGAGCGAATCCATGGGCACGCGAATCTCTCCCGCGTAAGCCGGGTTGTATTGCTCGACGAAGGTCTGCATGTGGTTCGATGCGTGAGTCGCAACGACGACCGCGTCGACCAGCACACCCGGCACTTTCACCTGCCGCGGATTGAGCGTGCCGCGATCGGCCAGGCGCTCGACTTGCGCGATGACGATGCCGCCCGAATTGCGCGCGGCCATCGCAATCGCAAGCGCTTCGAGCGTCAGCGCCTCGCGCTCCATCGTGAGATTGCCGTCGGGGTCGGCCGTCGTCGCGCGAATGATGCCCACCGAGATCGGAAACGCCTTGTAGAAAAGATAGTCCTCGCCGTCGATCTCCATGCGCCGCACGATGTCGTCCTTCGTGCGTGCGTTGATCTTGCCGCCGCCGTGTCGCGGATCGACGAAGGTGTCCAGCCCCACACGAGTGAGCGTGCCGGGCTTGCCCGCCGCGATGTCGCGAAACAGGTGCGCGATCACGCCCTGCGGCAGGTTGTACGCCTCGATCTCGTTGGCCACTGCGAGCTTTTGCAGCGCAGGCACCAATCCCCAGTGGCCGCCGATCACGCGCTTGACCATGCCTGCGTGGCCCAGGTGATTGAGGCCGCGCGACTTTCCGTCGCCCTGGCCCGCCGCGTAGACCAGCGTGAGGTCGCGCGGCGAGCCGGTGTTCGTCTCCGACTGCGTCGCGAGGAAGCGCTGTTCCAGTGCGACGGCGATCTCCTCCGCGAACCCGATGCCGACGAACCCACCGGTGGCGACGGTGTCGCCGTCGTGGATCAGCCGAACCGCCTCCGCCGCGGTGACGACCTTGTTGCGACGCGCGCCGTGCGCCGCATGTTCGTTGAAGTTCGTGTGCATGCGGCCATGATCGCCCAAGCGGATTCGCTTGTCACCCCGGCGAAGGCCGGGGTCGTTGGCGTTTGAGCTCGCGCGGTCGATCCGCCGCCATCGACCCCGGCCTTCGCCGGGGTGACATGTTCAGCGGCTCGCCGATGCTTGACGCGGCGCTTGGGCAATAGCCGCAACGCCCTTGATCACGTCGCCGACGACGATGACCGCGGGGCTGCCGAGACCTTCCCGTGCGACGGTCTTATCAAGATCGCCCAGCGTGGTGACCGCCTCGCGCTGGTCGGGGCGTGTAGCGTTCTGCACGATCGCCACCGGCGTGGATGCGGGTAGGCCCGTGAGCAAGTCGGACTGGATGCGTGCAATGCCGCTCACGCCCATGTAGATGACGAGCGTGAGCTTTGCGTCACGCGCGGCGGCCGCGAGCGAACGCCAGTCGGCGCCTTCCGACCCCGGATGCGCATGGCCGGTGACGAAGACGACACCGTGAGCGTGTTCGCGGTGCGTGAGCGGCACGCCCAGCGACGTCACCGCGGCGAGACCCGACGTGATGCCGTTGACCACGGCGACTTCAATGCCCGCTTCGCGCAGGTGTTCGACCTCTTCGCCGCCGCGGCCGAAGATGAACGGATCGCCACCCTTCAGGCGCACGACGTTTTCGCCTTCGCGCGCAGCCATCACCATCAGCTTTTCGATGAAGGCCTGCGGCGTGCTCTTGCAGCCGCCGCGCTTGCCCACATGGACGACGCGCGCCGAAGGCGAAGCGAAGGCGACGATCTCATTGCTCACCAGGTCGTCGACCAGCAGGACAGTCGCGGCCTGGATGGCCTTTACGGCCTTGAGGGTGAGCAACTCAGGGTCGCCCGGGCCCGCGCCGACGAGCGTCACTTTGCCGGGGCGTAGTTGATGCGGATTCATGATCGGACGAGACGCAAGATATGTTCCACCTGCCGCGCAATCGGCGCAGGAACGA
>DATJJL010000371.1:0-5653 GCA_035492155.1 Ramlibacter sp.
CGTTGCACAGCGCGAATTTCATGTGCGCACGAAGACTGCCTTGATCCCGCTGCCGATCGCGCCGCGTACGCGCATCACTGCCCGCTTGACAGGCGGCACGTACAGCAGGATGGTGAAGATCGTCACGATGGCGAACGCCAAAGCAATGGGCCGCGTGAAGAACGGCACGATGCTGCCGTCGGACAGCACGAGCCCGCGGCGCAGGCTCTTGTCCAGCAGCGGGCCGAGCACGAGGCCGAGCACGAGCGGCGCCATCTCGTAGCCGCGCCGGCGCTGGAAGAAGGCGACGATGCCGATCGCGAGCATCGAGTAGACATCGAACAGGCGCGACGCGGTGGCGAAAGCGCCGACGACACACAGCAGGTACACGATGGGCATCAGGATGTTGCGACGCACCTTGAGCACGTGAAGCAGCGGCCGCACACCGAAGAGGCCGAACAGAAGGATCGTGATGGAGGCAAGCGTGGTCATCGCGACCACGTGATAGATGAACAGCGGGTTCGTGATCGGCAGCATCGGGCCGGGCTGCACGCCGTGGATGATCATCGCGGCCATCAGCACGGCCGAAGGCGCCGAGCCCGGAATACCGAGCGCGAGGCACGGGATGATGTGGCCCGGCACCGACGACATGTCGCCGGTTTCGGCAGCCATGAGGCCGTCGATGGAGCCTTTGCCGAACTTCTCGGGCTCCTTGCTCACGGCCTTTGCGGCCGCGTACGACATCCACGCGCCGGCGTCTTCGCCGACGCCGGGCAGCAAGCCCGTGAGCACGCCGATGATTCCCGAGCGCAGCACCGTCCACTTGTACTGCATGATCTCGCGCCATCGCGGCAACACCGAATCCTTGAGGTCCGCAATGCGCCGCTCGGCGGGGTCGGCAAGCGTCGTCAGCACCTCTGCCAGGCCGAACGCGCCGACCAACGCGGGGATCAGCGCAATGCCGCCCGCCAATTCGTCCCAGCCGAAGGTGAAGCGGTTGTACGCGTAGAGGCTCTCCTGCCCGATCTGCGCGACGAACAGGCCGAGCAAGCCCATCAACCAGCCCTTGAGCGGATCGCCGCCGACGATGGAGCCCGACAGCGTGACACCGAATAGCGCCAGCCAGAAGAACTCGAACGCGCCGAACTTCAGCGCGACTTCCGCGAGCATGGGCGTGAACAGGGCCAGGCAAATCACACCGATGAGTGTCGAGACGAAGGCGCCCGATGTCGCGATGCCGATTGCGCGGCCGGCCTGGCCTTGCTTTGCAAGCGCATAACCGTCGGCGCACGATGCTGCATTCGCCGCAGTGCCGGGGATGTTCAGCAGGATCGCCGTGCGCGAGCCGCCGTAAAGCGCACCGACGTACGAGCAGATCAGCACGAGGATCGCGTCGTTGGTCTGGAGCTTGATCGTCAGCGTGGTGAGCAGCGCGATCGCGAGCGTTGCCGACAGGCCGGGCAGGATGCCCATGACGATGCCGACGAACGCGCCGCCCAACCCGTAGAGCAGCGTCATCGGGTGCATGAAGCTGAGATAAGCGTTGCCGAGATCGGCGAGTCCCTGGAACATCGGAAGCAAAGAGGGTTAGGGCAGGCGCACCAGGAAGAGATCCTGGAACACGATTTGGGTCACGACGGATGCGATCACGCCGATCGCGATCGCCTTGAGCCACAGCTTGGGCGGCAGGCGGCGCTCGTCGGGATCGCGGTTCATTCGCTGCATGATGAGGATCGAGCCGGTAACGAACAACGTCGACGCGAGCCAGAAAGGCAGGCCGTGCCCGACCAGCACCACGGAATAGGCCGAGCACAGCGCGATCACGATCCAGACGCGCTTGCGCGTTTCGCGCTGGTGTTCGGTGAAAGGCTTTCGCGCCTGCGCAAACGCGCCGCGTTCATGGCTTCGCACCGCAAGCACACCGCCCAGCAACATCATCGCGATGCCGAGCAGGCCCGGCAGCAAACCGGGGATCGTGTACGGGTTGATGTGCTGCGATTCGAGCCGGTCCATCGTGACGGAGCCGACGAGCACGGCGAGGCCAAGCACCATCCACCCGATCCCGTGCCAGAAGTCGGATCGGGGGGTGATGTCTTCGCCGTCTTCCTGGACTTGCATCAGTCGATCAGGGCGTCGATCAAGGCTTCGGGATGCCGACCGTGTCGGGCGACACCTTGGCCTTGCCGGCCGAGAAGAGGTTCCATGCGTTGGCCTGCACGGCGGGGAACACGGCCTTCTGAGCGGCGTCGCCGGATAGCGGATTGAACAGCGCCCCGCGGCTCGCGGCGTATTTCTTCAGCGCGTCGCTGTTCGCAATCGCGGTTGTCCAGATATGTTCGACGGTCTTCACCACGTCATCGGGGACGCCGTTGGGGATGAAGATGCCGAAGTAATTCGCCGGTGCGGTGAAGCCGGGGATCGTGTCCGACAGCGGCGGAATCTTGCCGTAGCCCTCGAGGTCGACGGCCTTGTCGCTCACGGTGGCGAGCGGGCGCAGGCGCTTGCCTCGAATCATGTCGGCCTGTTCGACGGCGAGCTGCGTCGTTGAGTCGGCTTCGCCTGCGACAGTGGCCACCACCGCCGGGTTGCCGCCGTCATAGGAGACTTCCTTGTACTTCACGCCGGTTGCCTTCACGATGAAGTCCATCGCGTTGTGGCCGGCGGACGTGACGCCTGCCGTCGCGACGCTGATCTGGCCTGGCCTGGCCTTCATGTCGTCGATGAACTGCTTGGCGTTCTGCCACGGACGCTGCGGGTTCACGCCGATGACCTGGATGTTCGCGACGGACAGGAACAGGTGCCAGTCCTTGATGTTGGTGTTCACCGAGCCGAGGGTCTGGTAGGCGCCCAGGTCCTGCGCCGCGCCGGCCGTCCATGTGTAGCCGTCCTTCGGTGCATCCATCGCGCTTTTCGTGCCGATCGCGCCGGAAGCGCCGGGCTGGTTCACGATCACGATGGTCTGTCCGAGCTGCTTTTCCATCTCTGCGGCTGCCACGCGCGTGACCTGGTCGGTCGAGCCGCCGGCGGCCCACGGCACGATCAGGTTGATCGGACGCGTCGGCTTCCATTGCGCCATCGCGGGCGACGCAACGGCGAGGGCGGCGATCGCCGCGCCCACGGCCTGGATGAACTGGCGTTTCTGCATGGTTTTGTCTCCGGGGTTTAATTCACTATCTGGTTAATTGTGCCATCGAACGGAATCAGTCGGCAAGCCACCGCGCCCGATTCGCCTGGACGAAATCGTCGTCCACCAGATGCGGGTAGTCGCGTTGCACGCGATCGAGTTCTTTCGCCTGCCCGGGGCCCAGGCCTTCGTTCGGGTCGAGGCAGCGCACGCCTTGCAGGATGCCCTGGCGTCGAAGCACTTCGTGGCAGCCCGCGATGCAGCCGTGGAAATCGTGCGCCACGTCGAACACGGCGGCATTGCAGTCGGTCACCTGCGAATCGAGCGCGAGCAGCTCGGGCGTCACCTCGCGCTTGCCGATGGCTTCGTGGATGCGGGCCAGCAGTTCCACGGCACGCTTCGTCCATACGCTCCAGTGGCCCAGCAGCCCGCCCTTGATGCGCACGGTGACGGGCCGGCCGTCGCGCATCACCGCGAAAGGCGCAAGCAGGTCCAGCACGATGTGGTCGTCGTTGCCCGTGTAGAGCGTCACGCGGTCCTCCGCGCGCGCCGCGACAACGCCGCGGATCACGTCGAGCGTGCGGTAGCGATTGAAGGGTGCCATCTTGATTGCGATGACGTTGTCGATTTCCGCGAAGCGTTGCCAGAAGCTCGCAGGCAAATCGATGCCGCCTACCGCGCGCTGCAGGTAAAAGCCGATCACCGGCATCACGTCGGCGACGGCGCGGCAATGCGCGATCAGTTCTTCTTCGTTCGAGTCTTTCATCGCCACAAGGCTCAGCAGTGCGCCGTGGTAGCCGAGCTCTCGCGCAACACGCGCCTCGCGAACGGCCTGCCCGGTCTTGCCCGCGAGGCCCGCCACCATGAACAGCGCCCGCTTGCCGCCGATCGGCGTCCATTCGCGCGCGGTCTGCATCGCGAGTTCGAGCACGGGCTCGTACAGGCCCACGTCGCGAATCGCGAACTGCGTCGCATGCACGCCGATCGCGATGCCGCCCGCACCCGCGTCGAGGTAGTAACGCGTCATCGCCCTTTGTCGGCGCGCATCGAGCTTGCCTTGGTCGTCGAGTGCGAGCAGGTGCGCCGGGATCGCTGCGCCCCGGCGCAGCACGGCGAGGCTTTCCTTCGGGATCTCGCTGTAGTGCATATCAGTACTTTCCGTCGCGGGCTTCGTAATGCGTCGGTTTGTTCAGGCTCTTGCCACCGCGCGAAACCCAGTCGGCGGTCCAGTCGAGCATTCTGTCGAGCCCGACGCGAGGCTCGCCGAACAGGCCATAGGCTTCGCTGGAGTCGATCAACCACGCCGTCGGCGCTTCGCTGCCCGTGAGCACCGGCTCGATGCCCAGGCGTTTGCCCAGTGCAGCGGCGACATCACGAACGCGGATCTTCGGCCCGCTCAGGTTCAGCGCCGACGTCGGCACAGTGCAATGCGCGAGCGATCGCAATGTCCAGTCGTTCGCATCGCCCTGCCAGATGACATTGGCGTAGCCCATCGCGAGATCGATCGGCTCTCGATGCACGATCTTCTGCGCCACATCGTGCAGCACGCCATATCGCATGTCGATTGCGTACGACAGGCGAATGAGGCGCCCCGGCGTCGAATGCTCATGCGAGAAATGCTCGAACATGCGTTCGCGGGCCACGCACGAGTTCGCGTATTCGCCCGAGGGCGCGGTGGGGGGCACCTGCTCCTTTGCGCCCTGCGTCGCCACATCGACGAACGGGTACACGCAAGCGGTGGAGAAAGCGACGATGCGCGAGCGCGCGAAGCGTTCGGCGACCAGCGCGGGAACATGCGCGTTCATCGCCCAGGTCAGCCACTCGCTACCGGTCGAGCCGAACTTGCGGCCCGCCATGAAGACGATGTTTTCGACGTTCGGCAGTGCAGCGAGCGCATCGCGCGACAGCAAATCGGCCTGGATGCATTCGACGCCGTGCCGCTCGAGTTCTTCGCGCAGGCCGGCTTCGGAAAAGCGCGCGACGCCGATCACTCGTTTGCCCGGCGCGGCGCGCTTGGCCATGCGTGCGAGCGTCGGTCCCATCTTGCCGCCCACACCCAGCACCATGATGTCGCCGGGCACATTCCCCAGCGTGGCGACCAGCTCGCGCGAAGGGGCGCTCATCGCGTCTTCGAGCTGCGCGACGTCTTCGAATCGATCGGGAAAGTCCATGCGGGGACTTTAACCATTTGGTGAATTAGCCGCCAGCCGGTGACCGGACGTAAGCATTGCGGCTGAGCTTGCTACACGTGTCGCACGGATGAGACAGAGCTCGGCGGCGCAACCGCTGAGCCACGAACACAGCTCGATCTCAACTGCACACCTGATGAGCCTTGCGGCTCGGCCATTTCCTGTTCAGGAATGCACGTCGCGGCTTGTCCTGCGAGCGTGACAACTTCACGCCTCTCGTGCCGTCCCGGCCTCAGCAATTCCTTACGGTTGTAGGCCGCGATCGTGCGCGACGTCGGACGTCTCCTACTAAAGTGCGTCGCTCGCGCTGAGGCAGTACCGGCTCAGCCGTTCGCGGCTTCCGGTCCCTTCCCGTCTCAGC
>DATJJL010000372.1:0-3875 GCA_035492155.1 Ramlibacter sp.
CCGCTCGCCGATCCGCACTTCTGGACGATGCAAGGCTCGGTGCGCGTCGCGCAGACGTGCCGCGACTGGGGCCTCACATGGGGCTCGCACTCGAACAATCACTTCGATGTGTCGCTCGCGATGTTCACGCACGTTGGCGCCGCCGCGCCGGGCAAGGTGACGGCCATCGACACGCACTGGATCTGGCAGGACGGCCAGCGCCTCACCAGGGAACCGCTGCGCATCGAAGGAGGCTATGTGCAAGTGCCGAAGAAGCCGGGCCTGGGCATCGAGCTGGACATGGCCGAAGTCGAGAAAGCCCACGCGCTTTACAAGCAGCACGGTTTGGGTGCGCGCGACGATGCGATCGCGATGCAATACCTCGTGCCCGGCTGGAAGTTCGACCCGAAGCGTCCTTGCCTCGTGCGCTGATCAGCGCAGGGTGAACCAAAAGGTCGCGCCTTCGTTGGGCCGGCCTTCGGCCCACACACGGCCGCCATGACGCGAGATGATCTTGCGCACCATCGCCAGGCCGATGCCGGTGCCTTCGAATTCGCGCGAGGTGTGCAGCCGCTGGAACGCCCCGAACAGCTTGTGCGCGTAGTCGGGATCGAAGCCCGCGCCGTTGTCGCGCACGAAGAACGCGAAGGTTCCCTGCTCCATCACCTCGCCGCCGAACTCGATGCGCGCATCGGGCTTGTTCGCCGTGAACTTCCACGCGTTCCCGAGCAGGTTCTGCAGGACATCGGCCAGAAGGCGACTGTCGCCGCGCACGGGCTCAGTCTCGTGCACGACGACCGTCACGGCCCGGGCTGGATTCGTTTCCTGCAGGCGTTCGAGCACGGCGCGTGCGACGGCGGATAAATCCACCTGCTGGTGCAACAACTCGGTGTTTGCGATGTCGGCGAGTCCCAGCAGGCCGTCGGTGAGATCGGCCATGAGCCTCACGCCGGCGCGCACGCGGCTCAGGTAATGGCGGCTCTTGTCGTCCAGATGCTGCGCGAGCCGCAGCTCGAGTTGCGCGCTGAATCCGTCGATGGACGACAGCGGCGCGCGCAGGTCGTGTGCGAGCGAATACGCGAACTCGCGCAAGTCCTTGTTGCTTTCCTCCAGCTGCGCGGTGCGGTGACGAATGCGCTGCTCCATCACGTTCGACAGCAGCACGATCTCCTTTTCGGCGCGTCGCTGCTCGGTCACGTCGATGTTCGACGTCACGATGGAATGCGGCGCACCGGATTCATCGCGCAGCACGGTGCAATACCGCTCGATCATCATCGATTGGCCGGTGGGTGAGATGCATTCCAGCTCACCCGTCCATTCGCCGTTGGCCAGCAACGCGCGGAAAGCTTCCGCCGACAGCGCTGCGGATTCGCCGAGCAGCTGCGCGAAAGTGCGGCCGACGGCGAGTTCGCGCGTGATGCCGAACAAGCGTTCGGCGCCGCGGTTCCAGAACAGGATGCGCTGGTCGAGATCGTGCAGCGCGATCGCCTCGCGCGTGTACTCGGCGATCTGCGACGAATCGTAGTTCGGATCGCTCCCTTCCATGCAGCAAATTGTGCCCACTGTTGCGGCACACGGGGGCACAGACGCGGCGGTCTCCTACACCGTTTAAGCGTTTTACTTAAGGAGCTCATCCGAGAGCCTGCCCGCAACCGCGTTGCGGTTTTCGACATGGCGTAGGCTGCGCGTGCATGTCGATCCACACGCAACGCACATGGCGCCGATCGCGATGACTCACGCTTTCCCTAGGCGCGCCGGAGGAACCACACCCCTCTTGTTTTTATCTACCGTTCACCTACAGTGATCGCAGATTGGCACTGACAGACGATGTTCGTCGACACAGTGGGCGCGAGAGTAAAGTGGGCGAACCGAAGGAGGTTTCTTCATGGATGTGATCCGCAATTTCCTTGCACGCTACGAGCAGACGCGCGAGGAAGAACTGTCGCTGGAGGAATACCTGGACCTCTGCAAACGCGACAAGATAGCGTATGCAACCGCGGCGGAGCGCATGCTCGCCGCGATCGGCGAGCCGGAGATGGTGGACACGCGGCACGACCCGCGCCTGTCGCGCATTTTCGGCAACAAGATGGTGCGGATCTATCCGGCCTTCAAGGATTTCTACGGACTCGAAGAGCCGATCGAGCAGGTGGTCTCGTGCTTTCGCCACGCGGCCCAGGGCCTCGAGGAAAAAAAGCAGATCCTCTACCTGCTCGGCCCCGTGGGCGGCGGAAAGTCGTCGATCGCCGAACGCCTCAAGCAGTTGATGGAACAGATTCCTTTCTACGCCATCAAGGGCTCGCCCGTCAACGAGTCGCCGCTGGGCCTTTTCAACAACGACGAGGACGCGCCTATCCTCGAATCGCAGTACGACATTGCGCGCCGTTACACGCAGCGCGTGATGTCGCCGTGGGCCGTGAAGCGCCTGGAGGAATTCGGCGGGGACATCCGCAAGTTCCGCGTGGTCAAGCGCTTCCCGTCGATTCTCAAGCAGATCGCCGTTGCCAAGACCGAGCCGGGCGACGAGAACAACCAGGACATCTCGTCGCTGGTCGGCAAGATCGACATCCGCAAGCTCGAGCAGTTCGCGCAGGATGACCCGGACGCCTACAGCTATTCGGGCGGCCTGTGCCTGGCCAACCAGGGCCTGCTCGAATTCGTCGAGATGTTCAAGGCGCCCATCAAGGTGCTGCACCCGCTGCTCACGGCCACGCAGGAGGGCAACTTCAAGGGCACCGAAGGCTTCGGCGCCATTCCCTTCGACGGCATCGTGATGGCGCACTCGAACGAAAGCGAGTGGAAGGCGTTCAAGAACAACAAGAACAATGAAGCTTTCCTGGACCGCATCTACATCGTCAAGGTTCCGTACTGCCTGCGCGTGACCGAGGAAGTGAAGATCTACGACAAGCTGCTTCGCAACTCGTCGTTGAAGGAAGCGATCTGCGCGCCCGGCACGCTGAAGATGATGGCGCAGTTCTCCGTGCTCACGCGCCTGAAGGAGCCCGAGAACTCCAGCATCTTTTCCAAGATGCTCATATACGACGGTGAAAACCTGAAGGACACCGACCCGAAGGCCAAGAGCTACCAGGAGTACCGCGACTACGCGGGCGTCGACGAAGGCATGACGGGCGTGTCCACGCGCTTCGCGTTCAAGATCCTGTCGAAGGTCTTCAACTTCGACAGCAACGAGGTCGCCGCCAACCCCGTGCACCTGATGTACGTGCTCGAACAGCAGATCGAGCGCGAGCAGTTCCCGCCGGAAACCGAACAGAAGTACCTGTCGTACATCAAGGAACATCTGTCCAGCCGGTACGCGGAGTTCATCGGCAAGGAAATCCAGACGGCCTATCTCGAGTCGTATTCGGAATACGGCCAGAACATCTTCGACCGTTACGTCACTTACGCCGACTTCTGGATCCAGGACCAGGAGTTTCGCGACACGGACACGGGCGAAATCTTCGACCGCGCGGCGCTGAACGCCGAGCTCGAGAAGATAGAAAAGCCGGCGGGCCTGTCGAACCCGAAGGATTTCCGCAACGAGATCGTGAATTTCGTTTTGCGGGCACGCGCGAACAACGCGGGCAAGAACCCGGTGTGGACGAGCTACGAGAAGCTGCGCACGGTGATCGAAAAGAAGATGTTCTCCAACACCGAAGATTTGCTGCCGGTGATCAGTTTCAACGCGAAGGCCAGCGCCGACGAGCAAAAGAAGCACGAGGACTTCGTGAACCGCATGGTCGAAAAGGGCTACACGACCCGGCAGGTGCGCCTGCTGTGCGAGTGGTACCTGCGTGTGAGGAAAAGTTCTTGACCCACCCCGAAGCGCCTGCGGCGCCTCCCCTCAAGGGGCGCCACCGGCGGCCCGGCAAAGCCGGATCCGCGGTGGCCCTGGTGAAGAC
>DATJJL010000373.1:0-2138 GCA_035492155.1 Ramlibacter sp.
ATCGGCGCGAACGTGTGGCGCGGTGTGCCCTTCGTCGCGATCACGCTGCTCGCCGGTTTGCAGACGATCTCGCCGGCCTATTACGAAGCATCGGCCATCGACGGCGCGACGCCGTGGCAGCAGTTTCGCTATGTCACGCTGCCGCTGCTCACGCCGATCATCGCGGTGGTGATGACGTTCTCGGTGCTCTTCACGTTCACCGATTTCCAGTTGATCTACGTGCTGACGCGCGGCGGCCCGCTCAATGCCACGCACCTGATGGCAACGCTGTCGTTCCAGCGCGCGATCCCGGGCGGCGCATTGGGTGAAGGCGCGGCGATCTCGATAGCGATGGTTCCCTTCCTGCTGGCGGCCATTCTCTTCAGCTACTTCGGCCTGCAACGGCGCAAGTGGCAGCAAGGCGGGAAAGACTGATGCCGGACATCTCCCACATCGAGGGCATGAGCTACCTCGAATCGCCGATGCGCAAGGCGATGACGACCTACCTGCCGCTGGGCGTTTTCGTGTTCGTGCTGCTGTTTCCGTTCTACTGGATGGTGATCACCTCGTTCAAGTCGAACGAGGAGCTGCTCTCGCACGAAGGCAACCCGTTCTGGCTGCATCATCCGACCTTCGAGCACATTCACAAGCTGCTGTTCGAAACCAGCTATCCGCAGTGGATGTGGAACACGCTGCTGGTCTCGGTCACATCGACCTTCGCGTCGCTCGCGGCCGCGGTGTTCGCCGCGTACGCGATCGAGCGGCTGCGCTTCAAGGGCGCAAAGCATGTGGGCCTGGCGATCTTCCTCGCTTACCTCGTGCCGCCGTCGATTCTTTTCATCCCGCTCGCCTCGGTGGTGTTCCAGCTGGGCCTGTTCGACACGCGTCTTGCGCTGATCCTCACCTATCCGACCTTCCTCATCCCGTTCTGCACATGGCTCCTGATGGGATATTTCCGCACCATCCCGCACGAGCTGGAGGAATGCGCGCTGATCGACGGCGCCACGCGCTGGCAGATCCTGACGCGCATCGTGCTGCCGCTCGCCGTGCCGGGGCTCATCAGCGCGGGCATCTTCGCTTTCACGCTGTCGTGGAACGAGTTCATCTACGCTCTCACGTTCGTGAGCTCCAGCGAGATCAAGACGATCCCGATCGGCGTCATCACCGAGCTCGTCGAAGGCGATGTTTATCACTGGGGCTCGCTCATGGCCGGCGCGCTGCTCGGCTCCGTGCCGGTCGCCGTCATCTACTCGTTCTTCGTGGAGTACTACGTTGCCGGCATGACGGGATCGGTGAAGGAGTAGCGGCATGAGCAAAGTCCGCGTGCAGAGCTTCGCCATGTCCATCGACGGGTTCTCCGCCGGAGCGGACCAGGGACTCCAAAACCCGTTGGGCGTGCACGGGCCGCAGATGATGGAGTGGTTCTTCCCCACCCGCGTGTGGCGCGCCATGCAAGGGATGGAAGGCGGCGAAACCGGCGTCGACAACCGCATGGCCGAGCAAGGCTTCGAGAACATCGGCGCGTGGATCCTCGGGCGCAACATGTTCGGCCCGGTGCGTGGGCCGTGGCCCGACGACAACTGGAAGGGCTGGTGGGGCGAGGAGCCGCCTTATCACGTGCCCACCTTCGTGCTCACGCATCACGCGCGTGCGCCGATAACGATGAAGGGCGGCACGAGCTTCCACTTCATCACGGACGGCATCGAATCGGCACTCGCGAAAGCGAAGGCCGCCGCGAACGGCAAGGACGTGCGCATCGGCGGCGGCGCCGCCACCGTCCGCCAATACCTGCAGGCCAAAGCGATCGACGAGATGCATCTCGTCGTGCGGCCCGTGCTGCTCGGGCGAGGCGAGCGCCTCTTCGACAACATCGACATGCGCGCACTCGGCTACGAGGTCGCAAGCCACGTGCAAGGCGAGCGCGCCTTGCACGTGAACATCGTCAGAACTTCTGCCACCGCTTGAAGCGATCGAAGGTCGCTTCCGTGAAGCGGAACCACAGATTCTCGTCGGCGCGAAACTTCGTCATGTCGTCGCATATGTTTTCGCTGAGATTCAGCGCGAGCGGGGTGCAAATCGACGCATGGGTAGGCCGTCTCGCGCGGTCGCATCGCCGGCCTGGCGGCCGGGTCCCTGCGCTGGACGTTTCTTGCGGCGCG
>DATJJL010000374.1:0-4676 GCA_035492155.1 Ramlibacter sp.
ATGTTCGCGGGCTTCTACTACTGGTCGCCCAAGTGGACGGGCGTGATGTACAACGAACGCAACGGCAAGATCCATTTCTGGAGCTCGCTGATCTCGTTCAACCTCACGTTCTTCCCGATGCACTTCCTCGGGCTGGCCGGCATGCCGCGCCGCTACGCCGACTACCCGGCGCAGTTCGCCGACTTCAACATGGTGGTGTCGATCGGCGCTTTCTGGTTCGGCCTGTCGCAGGTGTATTTCCTCTTCGCGGTGCTGCTGCCCGTGATGCGCGGCAAGGGCGAGAAGGCCCCGCAGCGCCCGTGGAACGACCCGGACGGTGCCGGTGCCGAAGGCCTCGAATGGGAAGTGCCGTCGCCCGCGCCTTTCCACACGTTCGAGACGCCGCCCAAGCTCAATGCCGCAGCCACGAAGATCGTCGGCGCTGCTGCTGCGCACTGAGATGCCCGACACGATGACACCCGAAGATCGAAAGAAGGCGAACCTGCGGATGGCGCTGATCCTCGCGTCCATCGCGGTTGTCTTCTTCATCGGCTTCATCGCCAAGATGGCGTTCTTCGGACATTGACGAATCGCCCATGAGCCGCCGCGACAACCTGAAGATGCTCGGCAAGCTAGTCGTCGTGACCGCGGGCATGTTCGGCTTCGGCTACGCGATGATCCCCATCTACAAAGAGGTGTGCGAGATCACGGGCGTGAACATCCTGGCGGTCGGCGAGCGCGATGTGCCCGGTGGGCCGAGCGACGCAGCCGGCAACACGCAGATCGACATGAGCCGCACGATCACCGTCGTGTTCGATGCGAATGCCCATGGGCCCTGGATCTTCAAGCCCGGCGCGCGCAGCGTGGACGTGCATCCGGGCGAGCTCACGACGGTGATGTACGAATTCCAGAATGTGCAGAACCGCAGGATGACCGCGCAGGCCATCCCCAGCTATGCACCGCGCAACGCGGCGAACCATTTCAACAAGATCGAGTGTTTCTGCTTCAAGCAACATACGCTCGATCCGGGCGAGAAGAAGCAGTGGCCGGTCGTCTTCGTGGTCGACCGGAAATTGCCGAAGGACGTGCACACGATCACGCTGTCGTACACGTTCTTCGAGGTCGGCGCGCCGATGACGCCCGCGCCGGACAGCGCGGCGCTCGCACCTGCGGCGCCGGGAGCGCGGGATGCCTCATGAAATTCCTGAGCACGATCAAGGCGGTGCTGTGGTCCTTCATCGGGATCCGCAAGCGCAGCGGCTACGAGGAAGACCTGGGCAAGCTCAATCCATTTGCCGTGATCGCAGTCGCGCTGGTGCTCGTTGCACTGTTCGTGACGGGCTTGATCACACTGGTTCACTTCGTTGCCGCGAAGTGAACAGGACATGAATCGAATGAAGAATCGAGGAACGGAGCAGAAATGAGTTCGAACGTCACGGGCAGCGCGCCCTACTACTATGTGCCCCAGCCTTCGCGTCATCCCGCGGCGGCCGCCGCGGGCCTGCTGATCATCATCGTGAGCGCCGCGCAGTGGATCAACGGTACCGAATGGGCCAAGTGGACGCTGCTCGTCGGCTTCCTGTGGCTCTTCGCGGTGCTCTTCCAGTGGTTCCGCGACGCGATCGGCGAGAGCGAGTCCGGCCGTTACGGCCGCAAGGTCGACACATCGTTCCGCTGGAGCATGAGCTGGTTCATCTTCTCGGAAGTGATGTTCTTCGGCGCGTTCTTCACCGCGCTGTGGTGGATGCGCCAGCACTCGGTGCCCGCTCTCGGCGGCGTGGACAACGCGTTGCTGTGGCCCGATTTCAAGGCCGTCTGGCCCTCGGTTGCGCCGGGCGCCACCGCTTCGCCGGCCTACACCATCGAGCCGTTCCAGACGATGACGCCGTTCTGGCTGCCCACCATCAACACCGCATTGCTGCTGTCGTCCGGTGTCACGGTGACGATCGCGCACCACCTGCTGCGCGAAGGCAAGCGCGGCCCGACCATCTTCTTCATGTGGCTCACCGTGCTGCTGGGCGCAAGCTTCGTCGGGGTGCAGGGCTACGAATACCATCATGCGTATACCGAGCTGAACCTCAAGCTCAGCTCCGGCGCTTACGGCTCCACCTTCTTCATGTTGACGGGCTTCCACGGCTTCCACGTGCTCGTGGGCATGCTGATGCTGCTGTTCATCACGCTGCGCCTCATGAAGGGCCACTTCACTGCGGATCGCCACTTCGGCTTCGAAGGCGCCGCCTGGTACTGGCACTTCGTGGACGTGGTGTGGCTGGGCCTGTACACGCTCGTGTACTGGCTGTGAACGCCGGCGCGGTCATGAAAAAAGCGCCGCAAGGCGCTTTTTTTACTTCGACAGCGGAATTCCCGTCGGCTGGATGTATCCCAGCTTCCACGCAATGAGAAGGCACACAAAAAGCAGCACCGAAAAGCCTACGCGGAACGCGAGTGCGCGCGCCATGTTGTCGGCGCGGGCCTTGTCGCCCTTGCCTTCCTTGTCGCTGCGCATCATGAAGAACAGCGCCGACGCGAGACTCGCGATGATGGCGATGAAGGCAAGTGCGACGAGGATTTTCATCATCGCGCCGATTATCCCGTGAGCCGGCCGCACCGCTTCTGGCTGGTGAGCATCGGCGCAATCGGCGGCATCGTCGCGACGCTCGCGCTCGGGCAATGGCAGCTCGGCCGCGGCCGCGCGAAGGATGCGCTGCAGGCAGCGATCGACCAGCGCGAGACGATGCCCGTGCTCGCGCAGTCGTCCTTGCTGCAGGCGAGTCCGGGCGAGTTCATGAATCGACAGGTGGTCCTGCACGGCGCCTGGGACCCCGCGCACACCGTGTTCCTCGACAACCGCCAGATGCGCGGAGCGCCGGGCTTTTACGTGGTCACACCGCTCAAGCTCGAGGGCAGCGACCGCGCGGTGCTTGTCCAGCGCGGATGGGCGCCGCGCAATTTCGAACAGCGCGAGAAGCTGCCCCCGGTCGACACGCCGGCGGGCATCGTCGAGATTTCCGGCCGCATCGCCCCGCCGCCTGCACGGCTGTACGAGTTCAGTGGGGATGAGCGCAGCGCGATCCGGCAAAATCTCGACTTGGCGTCGTTCCGCGCCGAAACCGGTTTGAAGCTCGTCGACGTGTCTGTCGTGCAGGCCGGCCCCGCATCGGAAGGACTGCTGCGCGATTGGCCACGGCCCGCCGCCGGCAGCGAAAGAAATTACGGCTACGCCGTGCAATGGTGGGCGATGAGCGCGCTCATCGCGATCCTCTATGTCTGGTTCCAGTTCATCGCCCCACGCCGAAAAGTCCGCCCTCCTCAATGAGCCGCTGGGCCTGACGGTGCATTCGCTGCCGCTGCCGCAGGAAGCCGCGGCGGGCGACGAGCGCCGCACAGCCGCCGGGCGACTGAAGATGCTGCTCGTGCTCGCGATCTGCGCCGCACCGGTGATCGCGTCCTACTTCACCTATTACGTCGTCCATCCGCAAGGCGGCAAGAGCTTCGGCGAGCTGATCGATCCGCAAAAGCCGCTGCCCGCATCGCTTGCGAAGTTGAAGGGCCAGTGGCTTCTTGTGAGCGTCGCCGGCGGCGCTTGCGACGCGCAGTGCGAGCGCAACCTGTACATGCAGCGTCAGTTGCGCGAATCGCTCGGCAAGGACAAGGATCGCGTCGAATGGGTGTGGCTCATCGACGATGCGCAGCCCGTGCGCGAGCAACTGCGCGAAGGCTTGACGCAAGCCACGGTGGTTCGTGTCGATGCGGCGCAGCTCGCGCAATGGCTCGCGCCTGCGCCGGGTCGTTCGCTGCATGACCACATCTACGTCGTCGACCCGATGGGCAACTGGATGATGCGGTTTCCGCCGGCGGACGAGCGCAGCCTCGATATAGCCGCCGCCAAGAACATGAAGCGCGACCTCGATCGCCTGCTGCGCGCATCGGCATCGTGGGACCAGCCGGGGCGCTGAACAACATCAACATGCAGCCGCAACAGCTCTACAACCTTTCGCCGGCGCTGCACGTGATGCTGATGGGCATTGCGGTCGCGCTCGGGCCGCTGGCGTGGATGTGGTCGCGCAAGCTCGAAGGCGGCGCTGCGCGCCGGCTGCAGGCCCTGACGCTGCTCACGCTGTTCCTCACTTTCGATCTCGTGATGTTCGGCGCCTTCACGCGGCTGACGGACTCCGGCCTGGGCTGCCCTGACTGGCCGGGCTGCTACGGCCATGCGAGCCCCATTGGCGCATCGACACAGATCGGCGCGGCGCAGGCGCAAATGCCCACAGGCCCGGTGACGCACACGAAGGCGTGGATCGAGATGATCCATCGCTATCTGGCTACCGGCGTGGGCGTTTTGATCATCACGCTGCTCGTCGTCACCTGGTACGAGCGCAAGCGCGGTGCGGCGGTGAGCCCGTGGTGGCCGGCCATCACGCTCGCATGGGTCTGCGTGCAGGGGGCGTTCGGTGCATTCACCGTCACGCTGAAATTGCTGCCGGCCATCGTGACCATGCACCTGCTCGGCGGCATCGTGCTGCTCGCATTGCTCGTGCGGCAGGGCGTTGCCTACGAACATGCACAGGCCGGTGTGGATCGCGCGACGTTGTCGCCGGCATTGCGCGCCGGATTGATCGCGACGCTGGCATTGCTCTGGCTGCAGGTTGCGCTCGGCGGATGGGTCAGCACGAACTACGCGGTGCTCGCGTGCGCGG
>DATJJL010000375.1:0-4864 GCA_035492155.1 Ramlibacter sp.
GCGAGCACCTCCGCGATCTCGCGGAACTGCGGCTCGACATGTTCCTGCGCCTGCAGCAGCGATTGCGCCCGAGACAGCGCGCGCGACGCACTGCCGTCATCGCCTTCAATCGCTTCGATCGCGGCCTGCGCCGCTTCGATCAGAGACTGTGCATTGGCAAGACGTGTGTGCCCTGCGTTCAGCTCGTCCCACTCGTTGTCGCCGGGCGCGAGCTTGTCGACCTCGCCGATCTGCCATGCGAGGCGCTCGCGCTCGCGCGACAGCGTCTCTTGTGCCGCGCGTGCATCGCCCAGCGTCTTCTGCGCAGCGCGCCATTGCTGCCAGGCACCATGCATCGCATGCGTGTTCACGCCCGCATAGCCGTCGAGCAGGCCGCGCACGGCGTCCGCGCGCGTGAGGCTTTGCCATGCGTGCTGGCCGTGGATGTCCACGAGCTGGTCCGCAAGCTCGCGCAGTTGCGTTGCCGTCGCGGGGCTGCCGTTGATCCACGCGCGGCTCTTGCCTTGCGCATCGATACTTCGGCGCACGAGCAGTGCGTCGTCGGCTTCGAAGCCGGCATCCTGCATCCACGCAGCAAGCGAAGCGGGCAGGTCGAATTCGGCTGTGATCTCCGCGCGCGCAGCGCCTTCGCGCACGACCGATGCCTCGGCACGCGCACCCAGCGCGAGCTGCAGTGCGTCGACGAGGATCGACTTGCCCGCGCCCGTCTCGCCCGTGAGCACGGAGAAGCCTTCGGCAAGCTCGAGCTCGAGTTCTCGCACGATCACGAAATCGCGCAGTGCGATCCGTCTCAACATGTCAGGAGTGTCCTTCGTTCCAATGTAATTTCTTGCGAAGCGTGTCGAAGTAGGTCCAGCCGCGCGGATGCAGGAAGCGCACGCTGTGCTCCGATCTTTTCACGGTGATGCGGTCGCCGTGCAAGAGCGACGCGAGCGACTGCATGTCGAAATTTGCGCTGGCGTCGCGGCCGGACACGAGCTCGATCGTGATCTGCGCGGTATCGGGCAGCACGATCGGCCTGTTCGACAGCGTGTGCGGCGCAATCGGCACCAGCACCCAGCCAAGATTCGACGGATGAAGCAGCGGCCCGCCCGCAGACAACGAGTACGCCGTCGACCCGGTGGGCGAAGCGACGATCAAACCGTCTGCGCGCTGGTAGGCGACGAAGTGACCGTCGACTTCAACCCGAAGCTCGACCATGCCCGATGTCGCTCCGCGATTCACGACCACATCGTTCATCGCCAGAGCTTCGAACACGCATTCGTTTCCGCGCACGACGCCGGCCTGCATGATGCTGCGGCGGTCTTCGTCGAACTGGCCCGCGAGCATGGGGCCGAGCGCGTCTCGGAAGCCGCCCAGCGGAATGTCGGTGATGAAGCCCAGCCGCCCCTGGTTGATGCCGATCAGCGGCAAGCCATAGCGCGCGAGCTGGCGGCCCATGCCGAGCATCGTGCCGTCGCCGCCGACGACCAGAACCACGTCGCACTGCTTGCCGATCTCGGGAATGTCCATCGCCGGAAAACCCACGATGCCCGAGGCCAGGGCCGTCTCGTTTTCGAGCACCACGGCGCAGCCTTGCGATTCGACGAAATGCGCGATCTCCTCCAGTGCGGCCCGCATCAGGTCGGCGGGCGAGCCGGCTGCCACCGGCACATGGTATTTGCCGATGATGGCCGCCTGGCGGAAGAACGATTTCATTCGGAAATTAGAGCATCAAAAATGGCTGCCGTCGCTAGAATGAGCCGGACATGCTCGATGATCGTGCCAAGCTGTTGTTGAAAGCCCTGATCGAGCGCTACATCGCCGAGGGCCAGCCCGTGGGGTCGCGCACGCTGTCGCGCGCTTCCGGCCTCGAGCTTTCGCCCGCCACCATCCGCAACGTGATGGCCGATCTCGAGGAGCTCGGGCTCATCGCCAGCCCGCACACGTCCGCCGGGCGGGTGCCCACGGCGCGTGGCTATCGTCTCTTTGTCGACACCATGCTCACCGCGCGCCGCGAAGAGCTTGCCAACGCGCCGCAGCTGCCGCCCGACCAGCCGCAGAAGGTGATTGCACACGCGGCGCAGTTGCTGTCGAACATGTCGCAGTTCGTTGGTGTTGTGATGGCACCGCGGCGCACATCGGTGTTCCGGCACATCGAATTCCTGCGCCTGTCCGATCGTCGGTACCTTGTGATCATCGTCTCGCCCGAGGGCGATGTTCAGAACCGCGTTGTCTTCACGACGCATGACTACACGCAGTCGCAGCTGGTCGAGGCCGCGAACTTTCTGAACGCCAATTACGCGGGCCTGTCGATCGAGCAGGTGCGTGAGAGCCTGAAGACCGAGGTGGAAAAGTTGCGCGGCGAGATCGCCGAGCTGATGCAAGCCGCAGTGCAGGCGACGTCGGAAGCGATTCGCGAGCAGGACGAAGTCGTCGTCTCCGGCGAGCGAAACCTGCTCGCCGTCTCCGACTTCAGCCACGACATGAACCATCTGCGCCGCGCCTTCGAGCTTTTCGAGCAGAAGACGCAGCTGATGCGCCTGCTCGATATCTCGGAGCAAGCCGCCGGCGTGCGTATCTTCATCGGCGGCGAAAGCCAGGTCGTGCCGATCGAGGAGCTGAGCATCGTGAGCGCGCCGTACAGCGTCGATGGGCAGGTGGTCGGCACGTTAGGCGTGATCGGGCCGACGCGCATGCCGTATGACCGGATGATCCAGATTGTGGACATCACTTCGAAGCTGGTTAGCAACGCGTTGTCGCATAACAAAGGCTAGTGCTTGTCACCGCCAAGGACTAGCGCCTGTCACCCCGGCGCAGGCCGGGGTCGATGGCGGTCGATCGCTGTAACCCGCCCCCTACAATCCCTCTCGGCGGGCCGTTAGCTCAGTTGGTTAGAGCAGGGGACTCATAATCCCTTGGTCGCAGGTTCAAGTCCTGCACGGCCTACCAATTTCGGCGGTCATTTCTTTCCGAACATTCCGCCAAGCGCGTCGCCGATGCTGCCCAAGGCGCCGGCTTCCGCTTCCCCTCCGAGGATACTTTCCACTTGCGCGGCAACCGGAGCAGGAAGCCTCTCCTTGACGAATCCGACAACGGTTTGCATCGCGGAAGCGGCCTGCTCTTCGGAAAGCCCGGTCTTGTCGATGAGGCGCTGGATGAGTTCGTTCATGAATGCTCCTATGTGCGCACGTGCGCAACATGCTTATAGCCTGATCACAGGAGCTTTCCCCCACGAACTCGAGATCTTGGTCACGAGTTGCGTCAGCGCCGTACTGCGCCCTGGGTCATATAGTTGCCAGCTCAACCAAAACGTTGCTTCAGAAACCCGAGGATGTATGGAGTTGCTGCAGCGGCGACCGTCGATGCAGTCGACGGGTCGAGCCCCGCGCGCTCGGCCAGCGATTCCGCCACGCGCCCCGACACAATGCCTTCACCACCGTCAACGATGGACTTGAAGAACCCGTCTCCGCGCAGCAATCCCGCAGCCAAACCCGCGAAGAAGCTCTTGCCGGCGTGTTCGCCCATCAGTCCTGGGCTTTGCTCGTCGACGTGCGCGTGCACCGCTTCAGTTGCATTGCCCAGAAGCTGTTGAGCGTCGGGCGCGCTGATGCCCTGGGCACCGAGCGCCTCCACGGCCTGCTGCCCATGCGAAGAAGCGAGAAAATCGGAAACCAGTTGTTGTGCGTCCATATGTCTCTCCTATTCAAGATGGCTCAACACCCGATAGCTGCGCACATTGGCGACCGAGCTGCTCTGTATTAGCTCTTCGCGTCCGCAACGCACTTCTTCAGGAAGCTAAAACAGGAAACTGCGCCTCGCTGCGCGTGGCAGCGCGCCTTGGCCGAGCATACGTCTAACGAAAGGGCAGTACGACACCGTTGATCACCGCGCTGCAGATGCCGGCAAAAGTCGCGCGCATCGGAATACCCGCGCGCGTCTCGGAGCCGCCCTGGGCCGTAGATGAATGCAACGAGTACGAGGATGGCGGACTGCAACCGTCGAGCTGCCTCGCGTCTGTTGTACTGCGCTCGCTTGCGGCGCACAATTTCTGCCCCCAACCAACCTTGTGGAGACCGTCATGGCTCGACTTCATTCCCAAGCGTTGCTGTCCTCTGCCGCGGTTGCGGCCTTTCTTCTCTCAATGCCTGCGTCGGCGATGCACGGCGGCGAAGGAATGCAGTGGGGCGACGCGCCGCCTGTGCTGCCGAAGGGCGCGAAACTCGCGGTGCTTCAGGGCGATCCGTCGAAGCCCGGGCCCTTCGTGATGCGTTTGAAAATGCCCGCGGGCTACAAGGCCGCGCCGCACTGGCATTCGCAGACGGAAAACCTCACCGTCATTTCCGGCACGTTCATGGTCGGCATGGGCGAGACAGTCGACAAGAAGTCGATGAAGCCTTTCCATGCCGGCGATTTCGGCTCGGTGCCTGCGAAGCAGCCGCACTACGCCATTGCGAAGACGCCTGTCGTGATCCAGATTCATGGCGAAGGCCCCTTCGACATGACCTACGTGAGCGACAAGGACGATCCGACCAAGTCGAACTGAGCGCGGTCAGCGCCGCATCGTTTTCGCTGTGGCGCGACTGGCTTGCGTGAGCAGCTTGGCGAGCGCTTCGCCCGCCGGCGACAGGCTGCGCCCTGCGCGGCGGATGATGCCGATCGTGCGGCTGATCGCGGGCTTGTCCAGCTTGACGCCAACCACTGTCGAAGGCGGAGGCGGCAAGGCAAGTCGCGGCACAACGGCGACACCCAACCCGTTTTCGACAAGGCCGATCAGCGTCGACACATGCCGCACCTCGCACACAGGTTGCGGCAACGGCGGCAAGTCGGCCAAGGCCTGGTCGATGAACAGGCGATTGCGGCTGGCGTGCGATACACGCGCGTG
>DATJJL010000376.1:0-15621 GCA_035492155.1 Ramlibacter sp.
ACGCCGTACCGCAACCAGAACTACCTGCCCAATTACGACTCGGCGCAAAGCGACTTCAACTTCACGAGCATCTACACCGAAAACGAATTCCAGGGCAACGACCGAATCGCCGACAACAACCTGCTCACGCTGGGCGTGAGCACGCGCCTGCTCGATGCGGATACCGGCGCACAAGCCGCGAGCTTCGGTGTCGCGCAGCGCGTGCGATTCAAGGACCAGCTCGTCGTCCTGCCGGGCCAGTCGCCCGTGAGCGAGCGCCTGTCCGATCTCCTGTTCGGCGCGTCCGTCGCCTGGGTGCCGCAATGGGGCACCGACGTGACGGTGCAGTACAACCCGAAGACCGGCCGATCCGAGCGATCGACGATCAGCGCGCGCTACAACCCGTCGCCCTACCACTTGATCAGCGCCGCCTACCGGTTGCAGCGCGAACAGCCCGCCGACAGCGAACAGGTCGACGTCGGCTGGCAGTGGCCCCTGAACGACCTGTGGGGCGATCGCGGTGTGAACATGGGCGCGGGCGCAGGGGAAGGCGCGGGCCGGTGGTACAGTGTCGGGCGCCTGAACTACAGCCTGAAGGACCGGCGCGTGGTCGACATGATCATGGGCCTGGAATACGACGCGGGCTGCTGGCTCGGGCGCATCGTGCTGGAGCGGCTGCAAAGCGGCACGAGCACCTCGAACACCCGAATCCTGTTCCAGCTCGAATTCGTGGGTTTCACGCGGATCGGCTCGAGTGCGTTGCAGACGCTGCGCGACAATATCCCCGGCTACCAGTTCCTGCGCGAGCAGACCACGCAACCGAGCCGCTTTTCCAATTACGAATGACCCGAGTGACCGCATGATGAGACAACGCGCCGTCGCCTATGCGCTGGCCTGCGCCGCGCAGGCCCTCGCCCTGCTGGCATCGCCCGCCGCCGCGCAAACGGCCGCGCAGTCCGCGCCGCAGTCGGCCGACTACATCGTGGCCGTGGTCAATTCGGAGCCCATCACGAACGGCGAAGTGCGCATGCGCATGAACCGCTTCGCGCAGCAATTGCAGCAGGAAGGCCAGCCGGTGCCGCCGCGAGCCGAGTTCGCGCGCCAGGTGCTCGAAAGGCTGATCAGCGAGAAAGCGCAGCTGCAGATCGCGCGCGAGAGCGGCGTGAAGATCGACGACGCCCTGGTGGACCAGGCCGAACAGCACATCGCCCGCACGAACCAGATCACGATCCCGGAATTGCGTCGCCGCGTCGAAAGCGAAGGCACATCCTGGCAGCGTTTCCGCGAGGACCTTCGCGACCAGCTGATGCTGCAGCGCCTGCGCGAGCGCGAGTTCGAGTCGAAGGGCCGCGTGACCGAGCTGGAGATCGACCAATACCTTGCCGACCAGGAAAAGGCGGCGAAGGACCCGAGCAGCGTCGAGCTGAACCTGGGGCACATCCTCGTCGCCGTGCCCGAAAACGCGACGGCCGCCCAGGTCGCGCAGTTGCAGCAGAAGGCGCAGCGCGTCCTGGAGCGCGCCCGAGCCGGCGAGGATTTCGGCAAGCTCGGCCAGGAATTCAACGACGGCAAGGAATTCGGTGCCACGGGCACGCCCGTGGGCGCGCGGCCTGTCGATCGGCTTCCGCCGCTTTTCGTGCAGGCGGTGAAAAACGTGCCCGACGGCGGTGTAAGCGACGTCGTGCGGTCGGCCGCCGGCTTTCACATCATCAAGGTGTTCGAGCGTCGCCGCGGCGGTCTGCCCGGTGCAACAGTCACCCAGAGTCATGCGCGGCACATCCTGCTTCGCCCCGGGCCGAACTTGACCGAAGGCCAGGCCGTGCAGCGCCTCGCGGATTTCAAGCGTCGCATCCTGGCAGGACAAGCCGATTTCGCCCAGCTCGCGCGCGAGTTCTCGCAGGACGCCAGTGCGCGTAACGGCGGCGATCTCGGCTGGGCCAATCCGGGCCTATTCGTTCCCGAGTTCGAAGAAGCGATGAACGCCCTGCAGCCTGGGCAGATCGCCGATCCGGTGATCTCGCGTTTCGGCGTGCACCTGATCCAATTGCTGGAGCGTCGCCAAGCCAAGCTGAGCGACAAGGAAATGCGCGAGCTTGCGCGCAACATGCTGCGCGAGAAGAAGATCGACGAGGCGTACGTCACCTGGGCCGAGGATGTGCGCGGCCGGGCGTATATCGAGTATCGCGAACCACCGCGCTGAAGCAGCGCGTCACGTGTGAAGCACGTCGCCCGCAAGCGCTTCGGCCAGCATTTCCTTGTTGATCCGGCGATCATCGACGCGATCGTGCGCGCCATCGATCCGCGTCCGCGCGACGCGATGGTGGAGATCGGCCCGGGGCTGGCAGCACTGACGCAGCCGCTGGTCGAGCGGCTGGGGCATCTGCATGTGATTGAACTCGATCGCGATCTCGCGGCGAGGCTTCGCGCGCATCCGCATCTCAACGTGATCGAAGCCGACGTGCTCACCGTCGATTTCACACAGCTTGCGCACGATCTCGCAGCGCCGAAGCTGCGCGTGGTGGGCAACCTGCCCTATAACATCTCCACGCCGATCCTGTTTCGCCTGCTCGATCACGTCGACCTAATCGCGGACCAGCACTTCATGCTGCAAAAGGAAGTGGTGGATCGCATGACGGCGAACCCCGCGACAGCCGATTACGGGCGGCTTTCGGTGATGCTGCAGTGGCGTTACGAGATGGAAAACGTGCTGCATGTGCCGCCCCACGCTTTCGATCCGCCTCCGAAGGTGGACAGTGCGGTGGTGCGCATGATGCCGCTTGAAGAGCCTGCAAAAGTCGATACGAAGCTGCTTTCGGAAATCGTGCAGGTCGCTTTCAGCCAGCGACGCAAGCTGCTGCGTCATACGCTGGGCAAGTGGCTCGATCAGCGCAGGTTCACCGGCGCCTTCGACGTGCAGCGCCGTGCGGAAGAAGTTGCGGTGGGCGAATACGTCGCGCTCGCGACGACCCTTTAGCGGCGCAGGTTCGCAAGAAGCGTCGCCACCTCCGCCGCCGATCGCACGGCGAGCTTCGCATACACACGGGCGCGATGGACTTCGACCGTGCGCACGGCCACGTGCAGTTCGTCGGCGATGACCTTGTTCAACTTGCCGGCGGCAACACGCTCCATCACTTCGCGCTCGCGCGCGGTCAGGCTTGCCAGGCGCGCATCTCGGGCGGCGTCTTGTGTTCCGCTGGCGTGCATCGCCGCTTCCACCGCGAGTGCTTTCTCGATGCGGTCGGCGAGCTGGTTGTCGCCGTAGGGCTTCTCGAGAAAATCGAACGCGCCCTTTTTCAGCGCGTCGACTGCCATGGGGATATCGCCGTGACCCGTGAGGAAGATGACCGGATTGCGCAGGCCGCGCCCGACGATTTCCTCGTGCACGACCGGGCCGGACATTGGCTCCATGCGGATATCCAGCAGGATCACGCCGCGCACAGGCTTGGGCGCTGCCGTCAGTGCAGCGAGAAGCGAGGGGCCGTCTGCGAACGCCTGCACTTTCAGCCCGCGCGATCCGAGCAGAAAGCCCAGTGCGTCGCGCACCGCCTCCTCGTCGTCGGCGAGCCAAACAGTTGGACTTGCATCACTCATCGGATCCCCTTTCCACTGCCGCCAGCGGGATGAGCGCGACCGGCAGCGTGAGCGAAAAGCGCGCGCCGCCGCCGAACGCTTCGCCGGCGTCCAGCGCGCCGTGGTGCGCTTCGATGATCGAGCGGCAGATCGCGAGGCCCATGCCCATGCCCTCCGGTTTGGTCGAGTAAAACGGCGCGCAGAGCTGTTCGATCCTGCGGCCGTTCAAACCGGGCCCATTGTCCGTCACGTCGATGCGCACGAACCGCCCGTCGGCCGAGAGCGAGGTGGCGACGTCGATGCGCCGCTCACGATCTTGCGATGTCAGCGCATCGGCCGCGTTGCGCACCAGGTTCACGACGACCTGCTCGATCAGGACGCTGTCCGCCACGATCGGCTGCGCCGGCGCGTCGAGCCGCAGGTCCAGCAGGATGTTGGCGCGATTGAGGTCGCGCCGCAGCAGGGCCACCGCGCCGCGGACGACCGCGTTGATGTCGCACGGCTCCAGCTCCGGCTCGCGGCGCGTGAGGAAGTGCCTGATGCGCTGCACGATGGCGCCCGCATGCGCTGCCTGCTCGCCCAGGCGCCGGAGCGCCCGCAAGACAACCGGGTCTGCGCCGCCGTCCCGTTCCAGCGAGTTGAGCGCGCCGGCACCGTACCCGGCGATCGCCGTGAGCGGCTGGTTCAACTCGTGCGCCAGCGTCGATGCGATCTCGCCGAGCATCGTCAGGCGCGCATGGTGGGCCATGAGCTCGGTCTGGCGCTGCTCGCGCTCTTCGAGCCGCTTGCGTTCAGCCAGGTCGATGATCGAGCCCATCCACCCGATCTGGTTGCCGCGCGCATCCACCAATGGCGCTTCGAAGATCATCACCGGAAAGCGCGAGCCGTCGCGGCGGCACCAGACGGCCTCATAGCCTTCGGGCGGTGCTTCGCCCAGCAGGTTGCGGCGATGCCGCTCCATCGTCGCCTCGAGCGTATCGGGCGGCCAATACGGCATCGGCGGAGCAAGACCCACGAGCTCCTGCGGCGTGTAGCCCAGCATCTCAGCCAGCGTGCGATTCACGTACACGAGTTTTCCTTCGAGATCCCTCGCGCGCAGTCCCACGTTCAGCGAATCTTCCATTGCCTTGCGCCACGCGGCTTCGCCGCGCCAGGCTTCTTCTGCGCGCAGCACTTCGCGCATCTGCCGCCGCAACATGGCGGTGGAAAGGACGATCAACACGCCGAAGCTCGCGATCAAGGCGACCGGCAAGCTGCGGTACCACGGCTTGATGCGGTCGCGCGCGATCAGCTCCAGATTCGCATCACTGCCCATCGCATCGACAAGGCTCAGGCTGTAGCTCTGGCGATCCTCAGGAATGGAGCCTTCGAACGTGGACGCGATGACCGCGCCTGCGGTGTCGACGAGCCGCACGTCGTACTTGTGCGCGATCCACCACGGCACGTTCTGGCGCAACATTACCCCGGGGGAATAGCGCACGACGAGCGAGCCGCCATTCGCGAGCGGTTGCGCAAGGTGCGCACTCAGGCCGCTCGAAGCGGTATTGCGTGAAGCCACCGGCCCTTCGGGCAGCTGCGCGACAACCCGGTTGTTCGCATCGAGCCACGTCACGCTGATCCAGGAACGTTGCAGTCCCTCGTACACCTCGGGAAGGGAGCCGAATACCGCAGCCGTCGGCGGCTGGATGTCGATGCGTTGTGCGAGCGACTTCAGGCGCTGGCGCTCTGCATCGACACGTTGCTCGATCTGCTGGCGCACCGACAGCGCATCGGTGATGAGGGCTTCGCGCTGGTCGAGACGCTCGGTCTGCTCGCCCTGGCGAAGCGCGACGAGAACGCCCGCAACAAGTGCGAGCGCAAGCAGGAGAGGCAGCAACCAGAGCCCGCGCCGGCGCGGCGGCCGAGGCGGGAATGCAAGGGGAGACGAGGTGCGGTCCGTCACGAACACAGTAGGCGAGCCATCGCGAACGTCATCCATTGTGGAAAACCACATCGTGGCTTGCGCGAATGTGGAACTCCACAGCTTTTCGCTGCATGCGCCGGTCTCCAGAATCCGGCCGCATCTTCATTGGTTTTCAAGGAGACAAATCCATGTCGTTCATCCGTTCCATCACGCGCCGCGGCGCACTCGCAGCTGCCGCTGCTTTCGCGTTCGCATCGCCGTTCGCTTTTGCCGAGGGCCCGATCGTGATCAGGTTCAGCCACGTGGTCTCGCCCGATACACCGAAGGGCAAAGGCGCCCAGCGCTTCAAGGAGCTGGTGGAAGAGCGCAGCAAGGGTGCGATCAAAGTGGAGGTGTACCCCAACAGCCAGCTTTACAAGGACAAGGAAGAACTCGAAGCGCTGCAACTCGGCTCGGTGCAGATGCTCGCGCCGTCGCTGTCGAAGTTCGGTCCTCTCGGCGTGAAAGACTTCGAAGTGTTCGATCTGCCGTTCCTGTTCAAGGACACGGCGGCTTTCAATGCCGTCACACAAGGCCCGGTCGGCCAGGACTTGTTCAAGAAGCTCGAGCCCAAGGGCATCAAGGGGCTTGCCTACTGGGACAACGGTTTCGAGGTCATGAGCGCGAACCGGCCGCTGCATCACGTCGTCGACTTCAAGGGCCTGAAGATGCGGATCCAGTCCTCGAAGGTGCTCGACGCACAGATGCGCGCACTGGGCTCGGTGCCGCAAGTGATGGCGTTCTCGGAGCTGTATCAGGGACTGCAATCGGGCGTCGTCGATGGAACGGAAGGCGTGCCCTCGAACTATTTCACCCAGAAGCTCTATGAGGTGCAGAAGAACATCACCGTCTCCAATCACGGCCACCTCGCATACGCCGTGATCGTCAACAAGAAATTCTGGGACGGCCTGCCCGACAACGCGCGCAAGATCATCGACGGCGCGATGAAGGACGCTACCGTCTACGCCGATCACGTGGCGGCTTCGGAGAACGCCGACATGCTCGAAAAGATCAAGGCGAGCGGCAAGACGACCGTCTATTCGCTGACGCCTTCCGAGCGTGCGGAGTGGGTCAAGGCGCTGCTGCCCGTGCACAAGGAGATGGAGTCGCGCGTCGGCAAGTCGACGATCGATGCCGTCTACAAGGCGACCGGTTTCGCCGCCCCGATGTAAAGCCATGTTGAACCGCATCCTGGATCACCTCGAGGAATGGCTGATCGTTTTCCTCATGGGGGCTGCCACGCTCGTCATCTTCATGGCCGTGCTGCACCGGTTCCTTTCCGGCGTGCCGCACGTGCAAGACCTGATGATTCGCATCAACGTGAGCTGGGCTCAGGAACTGTGCACCTACATGTTCGTGTGGATGGCGAAATTCGGTGCGGCCTACGGGGTGCGGCACGGCACTCACGTCGGTGTCGACGTGCTCGTGCGCAAATTGCCGAAGGGCAAGGCCAAATACCTGATTCTGTTCGGTCTTCTCAGTGGCGCGCTGTTCACGGCTGTCGTGGGTACGCTGGGGGCGGGGTTCGTATGGGACAACGGCTTCCACTATGCGCTCTTCCATGGTTTCGGCGTTGACACGGGCGACTTGCCGGAAGGCCCGGTCACACCCGACCTGGAAATGCCCACGTGGATCGTGTATTCGTGCGTCCCCGTCGGCTCCTACCTGATGTGCTTTCGCTTCCTGCAGGTGGCGTGGCGCTTTCTCAAGACAGGTGAAGTGCCGCATCACGAGCACGGTCACGTCGAAGGCATCGACGAGGCGCCGGTCGATGCGAACGTCACCGTGCCTGGCGTTCGTGAACTCGAAGGAAATCCCGCATGAACGCGCTCATCATCTTCGGGCTGCTGCTGGCCCTGATGCTCACGGGAATGCCGATTTCGATCTCGCTCGGCCTGACGGTGCTGACGTTCCTGTTCACGATGACGCAGGTGCCGGTCGAGTCTGTGGCGCTGAAGCTGTTCACCGGTATCGACAAGTTCGAGATCATGGCGATCCCATTCTTCATCCTTGCCGGCAACTTCCTCACGCACGGCGGCGTGGCGAAGCGGATGATCAACTTCACGACCTCGATGATCGGCCACTGGTACGGTGGCATGGGCCTGGCGGGCGTGCTCGCCTGCGCCTTGTTCGCGGCGATCTCCGGCTCGTCCGTCGCAACGGTCGTCGCCGTCGGCTCGATCATGCTGCCGGCCATGGTGAAGCAAGGCTATCCGAAGCGGTTCGGCGCCGGCGTGATCACAACGTCGGGCGCGCTTGGCATCCTGTTCCCGCCGTCAGTGAACCTGGTGATCTATTCCATCGCCACGGCAGGCATGAACGCCACAGGGCCGAACGGCGAAATTGTCGGCTCCGCCTCGGTCGGCCAATTGTTTCTTGCCGGCGTGGTGCCCGGCCTGTGCCTCTCATTCCTTCTTGGATTCACGACCTGGTGGCGCGCCCGCAAGTACGACTATCCGCGCATGCCAAAAGCCTCTTGGGGCGAGCGCTGGCGGGCATTTCGCGAGAGTATGTGGGGCCTGTTGCTGATCGTCGTCGTCATCGGCGGCATCTACAGCGGTATTTTCACGCCGACAGAAGCGGCTGCGATCGCGGCGGTTTACTCGTTCGTCATTTCCGTCTTCGTGTACAAGGACCTGAAGCTGGCTGACGTACCCAAGTCGCTGCTCAACGCGGCGTCCATGAGCGCGATGCTGCTCTACATCATCACCAATGCGGTCCTGTTCTCGTTCCTCATGACGAGCGAGCAGATTCCGCAAATGATGGCCGACTGGATGACGCATCAGGGCTTCGGGCTGATCGTCTTCCTACTGCTGGTCAACATCATCCTGCTTGCTGCCGGCAACTTCATGGACCCGGCCGCGATCGTCCTCATCATGGCGCCGATCCTGTTCCCGATGGCCGTGAAGCTGGGCGTGAACCCGGTGCACTTCGGCATCCTGATGGCCGTCAACATGGAGGTCGGCCTGTGTCACCCTCCGGTGGGCCTGAACCTATACGTGTCGTCGGGCATCACGAAGATGGGAATTACAGAACTTGCGGTCGCAGTGTGGCCGTGGCTGCTGACAATGATCCTGTTCCTGGTGGTAGTGACGTACTGGCCGCCGATATCGCTGTGGCTCCCCAATACGTTGTTGAAATGACTCAGGGCCGCCACGCGGCCCTTGTCTTTTCACTAAGCTCATCCTTAAACTAGCGTGAAATAGTTCACGGTGATAACCGTTGAGTTCCCTGGAAATCCCTGTCCTTCGACTCGGAATGGCTGGCTTCTCTCCGGAGCAGGAGCAAGTCATCCAGGCCGCAACCGCGGCGAGTCGACTCACGCATTGGGTCTGCGGTCCTTTGGCCGGGGCCGACGCATGGGTCGTCAACGGTCAATGCGCGCAGCATCTGGGTGACGGGCGAATCCGCATCGCGTCTCGCCAACCGGGTGAACGATCGATGCAGTTGCATCTTTCCGGGGCGCAGCGACCGGTCGCTTTCTCGCTGCCGCTGCCTCCGAACCTTCCGGGCGCGGCCTCATTCGACCTCGGGGTTCCCGAATCGATCCTGGAAGCGATCGGAGTTTTCGAATTCGTCCTGGCCGCAGAGGTCGCCCAGTTCCTGCTGGCGGGACAGATCATCGATCAGCAGGAGGTTCTGGGTTCGGGTACCTACGAGTTTCGAGCCAAGGGCCATTTGATTGCCGTCGTCGACATGAAGGGAGACGCTTGCGTGCTCCCCAGCGTGCGACCGGCCAATTTCGACGTTGCTGTCTGGACGCGTGCAAACCACGATCACTTGCGCATCCCCCGTAACTTTGCGAGAGCGAGCCTGGCGCTGCTCATGTGGCGCTACGTGTCGCGCAGTCCTCGCGATCTGCTGCCCGAGCGATATCGCTCGGGGCCGATCTATTTTCGCCGGCCGCCGCGCATCGATCCTGTGCTTGTCGAAGAGGAGCACTTGCTGGTCATGCGCGACCTCGCCATCAGGCCCGCAAGCTATGGCGAACTCAAGGCTCGCCTCGGAATGGAAGATGCGGTGCTGACCCGCACATTGGCGGCGCTCTACTATGTGGGAAGCATCACTGCAAATCGTTTGCGTGCAGGGCCAACTTCTGTTGCAGGCGAGCTCGGACGCGCATACCAGGGCCCGTCCCGTTACGCCGAACTTCGCTCGGGCCGCGTCACGCTGGAATTGGCGGAACTGCGTCATCTCACTGCGCCGGCGCCCATCACCCTGGCTTGATTCGCCATGAAAAAAGGCTGCGAAAGAGCAGCCTTTTTACTGGAGTGCGCTCGCGTTAGGCGGCTGCCAGCCAATAGCCCGCATTGAACGGGCTGGACATCCGAAGCGCGAGCGGCGAGACATCCACCAGCTTGTCCGTCGGCATTTTCTCGCCGTTGTCGGCGGGCGGCGGATTGTCGCTGCCTTGCGTCTCGCCGGCGCGCTCGCCTTGCGCGGAGCGGGCAACCGAGAAGGAGTAGAAACAGCGGAACGGCACCTTGCGCTCGGCCCAGTAGTCGGCTGTGTCGCGGAAGATGTCGAGCAGTTGCTCACGCGCTTCCTTGTCGAACTTCGCGTTCGCCGGGATGGATTCCAGCACCACGATGAAGCCGGGTTGCGGGCCCGATTTGTGGACCGGGTCCGTCATGCAGTCGTACAGCGCGTCGAAGTTCTTGCCAAAGTGGGCGGGCAGGATGAACTGCTGGGCGATGAGGTCAAGCACGTCCTGTTTGCTTTGCGCCGTCGCAAGGTTCGCATACAGAAAGTGGTGACCCAGGGAGCGCGCGGCGTCCTGCAGGTCTTGTATTCGGAAGGCGCGGATCGACTGCACGATGTTGGTCCGCACGCCCTTGAGCGTGGCCTGGGCAGCCTCGGTATTACGGATCGGGGTATCCATCTCCGCTTCTCTTTCCATAGTCACAAATTCGTCCCGCTTCATTTGGGGCATCACTTAACGATCAATTGAAAACTGGCGTAATGGTCAGCGGTGTAGTAGCACGCGAATGGAGCCTTCAGGGGGCCGCCACACACAATGCGCCGGGCACCCCGGTCGCTCGATCCTGGCGTCGGCACTGTGTACTCGCGGTAAAAGCCGCGCCTGGCAGGCGGAAGCTTTCGCTCCCGATTGCCGAACACTGCGCCATCCTTGCCGTTGGGGAACGGTCCGCCCTGACGGATCAGTTCATAGGTCACCCGGCCCTGCGGCGGCAGCTCGGCGACGTGGGTGACGGCGCGCGTGCTGCCATCGACAGGACGGTCCGCCTTGGATCTGGCTTGCGCCAGGGAGGTGGACATCGCCGCTACAAACAGCGCGCAAGTTAGCGCAAACTTGACAGCGGCGACGTGCGCCATTCAAACGGGCCTTCTTCGGTGACCTTCGGGGGACGCCTTCCGGGAAGCTTTGGTTCCGCGTGAGCGCTAACTCGGTCGCGAAACCTCGGGTTTACCCGGAAAATTCAGCCGCTAGTGTGACGGATCGGCCCCCAAAAGGCAAGCGGCTGCCCAAAAAATGGGCAGCCGCTGAGGGCATTCCAAGCTCGGCGCTTGACTTTTAAGTTAGCGCCAGCTACGCGTCGTCGGGTTATCTCGCCGCGTTGGCATCAGCGACCACTAGCGCGGCCATGTTGACGATGCGCCGGACGGTGGTGCTGGCAGTCAGGATGTGGACCGGCTGAGCCGCGCCAAGCAGCACGGGACCGATCGCAATGTTGCCGCCGGCCGCCGTCTTGAGCAGGTTGTACGAGATGTTCGCCGCGTCGATGTTGGGTAGCACCAGCAGGTTTGCATCGCCCGAAAGCGTGCTGTTCGGCATCAGGAGACTTCGGGCGTGCCCGTCGAGTGCGACGTCTCCGTGCATTTCCCCGTCCACTTCCAGCCACGGCGCCTGCTCGCGCAGAAGCGCCAGCGTGTCGCGCATCTTCTGCGCGCTGGGCTGGCTGCTCGAGCCGAAGTTCGAATGCGACAGAAGCGCGGCCTTCGGCTGCAGGCCGAAGCGCATCATTTCTTCCGCGGCCATGACCGTGATCTCCGCAAGCTGCGCGGCGCTCGGGTCGTAATTGACGTGCGTGTCGACCAGGAACATCTGGCGCCCGGGCAGCACAAGCCCATTCATGCACGCGTAGGTCTTGCAGCCTTCGCGCAGGCCGATCACCTGGTCGATGTAGTGCAGGTGGATGTTCGTTGTGCCCCAGGTGCCGCAGATCATTCCGTCGACCTGGCCCTTGTGCAGCAACATCGAGCCGATCAGCGTCAGCCGTCGGCGCATTTCGATTTTCGCCATCTGCGCGGTGACGCCCTTGCGTTCGGCCATCCGGTGGTACGTCTGCCAGAAATCGCGGTAGCGCTCATCCCATTCGGTGTTGACGACATCGAAGTCGAGTTCCTCTTTCAGGCGAAGGCCGAACTTCTCGACGCGTTGCGCAATGACGGCAGGACGCCCGATCAGCGTCGGACGTGCAATGCCCTCGTCGACGAGCACCTGTGCGGCGCGCAGGACGCGCTCTTCTTCACCTTCGCAGAAAGCTACGCGCTTCTTCACTGCGAGCTTGGCCGCGTTGAAGATCGGCTTCATCGTCGTGCCCGAGGCATAGACGAAACTTTGCAACTTGTCGCGATACGCGTTCCAGTCCTTGACCGGCCGAAGGGCCACGCCGCTGTCCGCGGCCGCTTTCGCCACCGCCGGTGCGATCTTGAGCATCAAGCGAGGATCGAAAGGTTTGGGAATCAGGTAGTCCGGACCGAACGACAATTGCTGGCCCGCATACGCGGCTGCGACAACCTCGCTTTGCTCGGCCTGCGCCAGCTCCGCGATCGCGCGCACGGCGGCGATTTCCATCTCGTCGGTGATCGTCGTCGCGCCCGCATCGAGCGCGCCGCGGAAAATGTAGGGAAAGCACAGGACGTTGTTGACCTGGTTCGGGTAATCGGTGCGGCCGGTGGCCATGATCGCGTCTGTGCGTACGGCCTGGACTTCTTCCGGAGAGATCTCAGGATTCGGGTTCGCAAGTGCGAGGATCAGCGGGTTGGCCGCCATCTTCTTGACCATGTCCTGCTTGAGAACGCCGGCTGCCGAAAGCCCGAGGAAGACGTCGGCGCCATCGATCGCTTCACTCAGCGTGCGCGCGGACGTTTTTTGCGCAAACTGCGCCTTGTCGTCGTCCATCAATTCCTTGCGGCCTTCGTACACGACACCCGCGAGATCGGTGGCAATGATGTTCTTCTTGGGCAGCCCGAGTTTGAGCAACAGGTTCAGGCATGCGATTGCCGCCGCGCCTGCGCCCGAGGTGACGAGCTTGACGTCCTCGATCTTCTTGCCGGCGACCTTCAGGCCGTTGATGATCGCCGCGCCCACCACGATCGCGGTGCCGTGCTGGTCATCGTGGAAGACCGGGATTTTCATGCGTTCGCGCAGCTTGCGCTCGACATAAAAGCAATCCGGCGCCTTGATGTCCTCGAGGTTGATGCCACCGAAAGTGGGCTCGAGCGCGGCGATCACGTCGACCAGCAGGTCAAGGTTGTTCTTCTCGTTGATCTCGATGTCGAAGACGTCGATGCCGGCGAACTTCTTGAACAGCACGCCCTTGCCTTCCATGACCGGCTTCGCCGCGAGCGGGCCGATGTCGCCAAGCCCGAGCACCGCCGTCCCGTTGGTGACCACGGCGACGAGATTGGCGCGGGCCGTGTACCGAAAGGCGTTGTTCGGATCCTTGACGATCTCTTCGCAGGGCGCCGCCACACCGGGCGAATACGCCAGCGCGAGATCGTGCTGGTTCAGCAACTGCTTGGTGGCGTGGATGGCGACTTTGCCGGGCGTGGGCCACTCGTGGTATTCGAGGGCGGCTGCGCGAAGCTCCCGACGTTTATCGTCTTCGGCCATCACCGATTCGGTGGACATAGATGCTTGTCTCCTGGCGCCGCGCAGTCGGCCGGATGCCGGCGCAGCTTTGTGGGGGATGGGGATTGTAGTCCCCGCTCAGGGGTTAACCCTAGTATGGAAATCTACATAGGCGAGCCGCCCAGCAGAAACGATTCGAACGCGCGCACCGAAGCTTCCGTTGCGAACACACGCGGCTTTGCGGCCAACATGCGGGCCTTCACGTCTGCGCGGTGCGCTGCGTCGTGAACAAGCCGCAATGCGATCTCCACGTAGTCGCTCGCATCTTTCGCGACGCAGTCGCCCAAACCCATTTCGCGAAGTACACCGGAACCGAACCGGCCGCGAAGTGCATCGCCCTCCACCGTGACGACCGGAAGCGCGCATTCGATCGCTTGCATGACGGTGTTGAAACCGGAAAATCCGATCGTGTCGAGAAACAACGCGGACCGCCGCATCAGCGCGAAGAACTGCGGCCGTGAAAGGACCTTCACAAAACTAGCGTGCGCGGCGAAGTCGAGACCTTGCGCTGCAAAGGCGCGCGCGAGTCGCTTTCGCAATGCCGAGTTCGACAGCGTCGGACCCGCCTCGAAAAACACGAGATGCGCTTCGGGTGCGAGCCGCGCAATGTCGGCCCACACCGCATCGTCTTTCGGTGCGTACTTGAACGGCATTCCGGGGCAGAGCAGAAGCGGCTTGTCCACGGGCAGGCCCAAGGCGGCAAGATCAATTGCTTCATCGCGGACGTTGAGCGCCTCGTAGCACACGCCCAGACCCGGCAACCGCACGAGCTTCTCGACATATTGGTCCTCGGCACCAGCGGGCTCCATGGCATCGGCGGAGACGAACGCGTCGATCGTCGGCAAGCCCGTCGTGATGGGGTGGCCCCATGTCGCCAACTGCAGCGGCGCAAGGCGCAACGCTGCAAGACGCAAGGTCATCGCGTCCATGCCGATCTCCGGATACAGCAAGACATCGAGCTCGCTCGACGCGATGCGCTGTACCCAATCGGTGAGGCTTGCCGGCGCGCGATGCACGCGTGCCGAGACAGATTCCGAGGCGACATCGCCAGGGCCAACGCGCAAATTGAAAAGATGCAGTTCGATCTTGCGACGGTCGATGCGTGGCAAGAGGCCCCGCATGAGCGCAGTCCACACCGAGTGTTCGCCTACATGCGCCGAGACGACCCCGAGGCGCAGCTTGCCGCCGCGTGCGCGCTTTGCCGGCGCGGCGGGCGCGCCCGGCCATACGCTCATCAGGCGTGTGCACAAGCGCCCATAAGCTTGCAGCAGGTCGCGATGATTGCCCGCCTGATAGGCAAGGAAGAAGGGCTGGGTCGAGCCGACGGCGATGAAGCCCGTGGGGGCACGCTCGGACCCGTACCAGCGCTCGAGTTCCTGCAGCCCTGCAGCGAAGGCCTTGCTCGAACGCATTGCTTCCTCTTCCGTCGGAGGAAGTCCTGGCAGCCGCGCCGTCACGGCAGCCCATCGGGCCTGCGGGTGCGTGGGATCGAGCTCCGACGCGCGCTCGTGGCAACGCCGTGCCGCCGGCGCATCGCCCATGGCCTTCTTCACCAGCCCGAGCACGTGATGCGCATCAGCGAGCTTGGGTGCGATCTCTACCGCGCGAGCAAGCGCAGTGTCGGCCGCTGGCAGGTCGTTGCGCATGAACGCGAGCCGGCCTCGCGAAACCCACGCATTCGCATCGTTCGTCTGCTCTTCTAGCAAGGTGTCGAGCTCGTGCTGCGCCGAATCGAGGTCACCTCCGTCGATCAGCGCATCGGCGAGCGTGAGCCGCGCTGCCGCCAAGCCCGGTTCGAGCTGCAATGCCTTTTGCAAGCTCGCACGTGCCGACGCGAGATCGCCGCGATCGCGATGCACCGCGCCGAGGTTCGCGTGGACGCTGGCGGATCTCGGTTGTGCACGCGCAAGCTTTTCGAGTTCCGAGCGAGCCTCTTCCAGGCGCCCTGTCTTCGCGAGAAGCGCCGCACGATTCGAAGCCGCCGCCGTGTGATCGCCCGCCAGTGCGAGTGCGCGATCGTAAGAGCTCATCGCACCTTCGGCATCGCCGCTTTGTTCCAGGGCGAGTCCGAGATGGTTGTGCGCGTCGGCATTGCCGGGGTGCTCTCGAGCAAGCACGCGCAGCTCGCGCGTTGCACTCGCCGCATCGCCCGAAGCGAGTAGCGCAGCCGCGAGTTGATTGCGAAGTTCGGGCGAGGCGCGCTGCGCAATCGCCTTGCGCAGCATCGGTACAGCGCGAGCGGCGTCGCCGA
>DATJJL010000377.1:0-2300 GCA_035492155.1 Ramlibacter sp.
TGCATCGCGCAACGAAATCCTCTATCGCGCGGCGACACTGTCGTTCAACCGCTATGAAGCGGAAGACGCGTCGTTCACCGGTGCGGTGGCCGTGCCCGATCCCAAGGCGTCCAACCTGCGCAAGGCGCGAATGGGTGCAGGACCGCAGGCGCGACTGCGCTTCGTGGTCAACAGCACGGGTGGCACGCACGCGCTTGCCGTGCGCTACGCCGATCTTGGCCTCGCGGCACAGCCTGCCTTGGTGATCAATGGCGCGCGCGTCGCCACGCCGCGCGCGAGTGACACGCCGGACGGATGGCACGAGATCAGCGTGCAGGCCAACCTGCTGCCGGGCTTCAACACGATCGATGTCGATGGTGGCGAGCATGTGCTCGACGTCGACTATCTGGAGATGGACGGCCAAACGCCAGCGAGGAAGCCGTGATGCGCTCGATGCGGATGACGCTTGCTTTGCTCGGCCTGGCATGGGTCGCATCGACGCAAGCGATGCCGGCCAAGCCGCAAGGCCCGCTGCTGCCTTCGGGCCCCGATCCGTGGGTGGCGCAACGCGACGGCGTCTACTACTACACGAACACCCAGGGCGATCGCCTCTCGCTGTGGAAGACCACCGACCTCGCGCGCCTCGGCGAAGCCAAGCCTGTGGTGGTGTGGCGTGCACCGGCGCAGGGTCCCAACTCGGCCTCGATATGGGCACCCGAGCTGCACTTCCTCGACGGCAAGTGGTACCTCTACTACACCGCGGTGGACAAGGCGCATAACGACGATGCGCATCGCCATGTGTTCGTGCTGGAGAACGCCTCGGCCGACCCCACGCAGGGCGAGTGGATCGACAAGGGCATGCTGAAGACGCACCTGTCGGGCATCGACGGCACGGTGTTCGATCACGGCGGCAAGCGCTACTTCGTCTACTCCGCGTATGTGGACGACCACAGCGACCTGATCATCGCCCCAATGACCAATGCGTGGACGCTGGGCGAACCGCAGGTGGACATCGCGCATCCCACCTATGCGTGGGAGATGCAGGGCGGGCGGAAGATCCTCGAAGGGCCCGAGTTCCTCAGGGGCCCTGGCGGCAAGGTGTTTCTCACCTACTCGGCGAGCGCCTGTTGGTCTGACGACTATGCGCTGGGCCTGCTCGAAGCCGATGGCAAGGCCAACCTGCTGGACCCTTCGTCTTGGCACAAGTCGCCTTCGCCGGTGCTGCATGGTTCGGCCGAGCGTGGCGTGTATGCCACAGGCCACAATGGCTTCTTCAAGTCGCCGGATGGTCAGGACTGGATCATCTACCACGCGAACGGCGGCCCTGGCTGGAAGTGCACGGCGCGTCGCGCGCCTTATATCGAGCCGTTCCACTGGAGCCCGCAGGACACGCCGGTGTTTGACGGCGCGCGCTGAACCCCGTCCTGCACTATTTGGGCGTGGTCGCGTCGAGTCGCGATGCGAGGTCGATGCTTCTCGGTGCGGCCAGTCCGCCGAAGTGCAGGTCGATCTGCTGCAACTGACTGCGTGCGTGGTCGCGGTCACCGCGAGCCAGCGTAGCCTCGGCCGCGTCCAGTTGTTCGCCGAGCTCCCTGTCGTTGCGCGCACGACACGCCGTGAGGGACGCCGCATCGTCAGGCGTACGGCGCTCCAGGGATTCGAGTGCGCGGTCGAATGCCGAGGGATCGGCGATCTCATGCCCCGTCCACGGTATGGTCCGTGCATCGATATCAGTGATGCACCAGCGCTTCAATGATTGGCGGCTTTGCCGGTCGGCTTCCTGGCGCGAGGTGTCGGTGGCGCCGGTGAGGTAGACCACGCGGGTCGACGCCTGGAACTGTTCGAGCAACTCACGCGGCGGAAGCGGAACTTGCTGGCCGAGAACGTCGCTGCCGGCATCAAGCAGCACGCCGTGGAACAGGTCGGCGTAGCCGAGCGCCAGGCGCAACGCCACGCGTGATCCACCGGAAAAACCGCCAATGAAAACCCGCCGGGGATCCACGTGGTAGCGCGACATCGCGTTGGCTGCCGCCAGCAACGCCAGCGGCTCGCGCCGGTCGAGCACATCTTCGTCATTGCCGGATTGGGCGGCGGTGTCCAGCACGATGCCGCGGCGCTCCAGCACGGGAATCCTGGTGTGTGGAATCTTCGCCTCGTCCCAGGGCGGCACGAAGACCATTAGCGCATAACCGTCCGCCGGCGCATGCGTGGGGACGTAGACGGTAAAGCGTTCCTTTGAAAGGTCGAGCGGCTGTTCGCGGATGGTGATGCCGGTTGCGCGGGCCTGCTGCCGGATGCGCTGCGCGTTCAAGGGACTCAGC
>DATJJL010000378.1:0-3643 GCA_035492155.1 Ramlibacter sp.
CGCAGGGCGACGGCGCGGCGGGGGGACATGGAGTGATCCGGCCACGGTGCGGCCGAGGGACCGCCAACGGTGCCACCGCCAACGACCCCGGCCTGCGCCGGGGTGACATCACTTGGCGAATCGCTTCACCCAGGCGACATACGCATCCATCCACTTCTGCAGGAATTGCTTTGTGGCTTCGACAGTGACGTTGCCTTTCTCGTCCACGAGCCCTTCCTTGAACTGGATGAACGCCTCGGGCTGTTGCAGCGTGGGCATGTCGAGGTAGGCGCAGATGTTGCGCAGGTGTTGCTGCGCCAAGGCCGTGCCGATCGCGCCGCCCGAACAGCCGATCACGCCTGCAGGCTTGCCGGCCCATGCGCTCTGACCGTAAGGGCGCGACGCATGGTCGATGGCGTTCTTGAGGACGCCGGGGATCGAGCGGTTGTATTCGGGCGTCACGAAGATCACGCCTTGCGAAGCGCTGATCTCGGACTTCAATCGCTTCACCGACTCGGCCGGCTGCTTCTCCTCGTCCTGGTTGTAGAGCGGCAGGTCGTCGATGCGGATGTGCTCGAAGCTGAAATCCTGCGGGCCCAGTGCGGCGAGCGCCGTCGCGAGTTTCTTGTTGATGGAATCCTTGCGAAGGCTGCCGATCACGACGGCGATGCGGGTCTGTGCCATGGTTGTGTTCCTTTTGCCGGTGAATCCGGAACGCCGATCATGCGATAGCTCGCAACATCCTGCAGGGCGTGGAGATTGTTCAGGTGGTCGCGCAGCACGCCGATCAGCGCGCGCTGGCACGCGACCGTCGAGAAGGTATGGTCCGCGTCCGGGATCAGCACCATGCGGAAGCCCTTGTGGCCGCGCATGCGGCTCGCATCGGTGCCCAGGTGGAACTGCATATAGTCCAGGCCGTCGTCCTGCTCGGACATGACGAGCAATGTTTCCACACCACGCCGGCTCAGGTGCCTGAACTTCGCAAGCACGCCCTCGTGCGGCGGGTGGCCGCGCAACTTGGCCCACGCGCGGGCGATGCGTGCACCCGCCAGATGCGCCATGCGCCTTGCGATGCCCCGCACGTCGATCTTGCCGCGCAGGAGGCGCGCATACATCTCGGAGCGCAAGAGCGCGCGGCGGTAGAAGCGCGTCGACTTGTAGTACTGCTGCATCGACGATTGCCACGGGCCGCTCATTTCGTGGTTCCATTCGAGCAGGCGCGGGTTCATCAGCATGATGCCGGTGACGCGCGTGTCCTGCAGCGCGGTCTGGAAAGCGAGGTAGGAGCCCGAGCAGATGCCCATGAGGAAGAAGCGCCTGCACCCGCGCGCAGCCAGCATGTCGATGGCCGCGCTCACATCGACGGTCGCCCAGTCGCGGTACATGTTGGCGCTGGAAAATCCCTTGTCGAGGCGGCTGTCGCCGATTCCCGAGACGTCGAAGCGCAGCGCACGATACCCCGCGGCCGCGAAGTCGCGCGCGGCCTTCACGTAATTGCGATTCGGGCCGATGCGGTAGTTGCCGCCGACATTGAGCATCAGCACGGCAGTGTCGGTGCGAAGCGGCGCGACGCTCGCGTTCGGTTCGGCGAGGATGCCGAAGAGGCCGCCGTCGGCGCCGAAGTTCACCATCGATTCGACGACCGCGCCTGTTGTCACCCCGGCGCAGGCCGGGGTCGTTGGCGATGGATCGGCCGCGCAGTTTGAATCGCCATCGACCCCGGCCTGCGCCGGGGTGACAGATGCGAGCCAATTCGTGATCGACTCGAGCGTCTGCGGCGCGAGCACCGCCTCGTGCGGCTCGGCCATCATCCCGGCATAACCGGGCCACACGGTGTACGTCACCTCCGCGCCCAGTGCGCGAAACCGCTCAGGCAGCGGCCCGACCGCGGGCACATCGTCGCGGCCGATGATGAGGATGTCTTTCGCGGGCGCGACCGGCGCTTTCGTTGCATCCAGTGCGCTCATCGCATCTAGCGTTTCGGGCGTGAACAGCGTGCCCAGTCCTTCGAGTCCCGCCTGGGACGAGGCAAGCCCCCGTGCTGCATCGGCGGCGCGCATCTCGCGCACGAACGTGCGTCCGCTCGCACACGGCGCCCACAGCATCAATGTGTCCACGCCGCCGCGCTGCACGGCAGCTTGCACGGCGAGCGTGCCGCCGAACCGCGTCCCGAAAAGTGCGATGCGGGTCGCACCGCAGAGCCGGCAGGTCTGTTCGATCGCTGCATCGATGCTTGCGAGCCATGCGTCGACGCGCTGCGGATCCTCGTCACTACCCGCGGAATCGCCCGTGCCGTGATAGTCGAAGCGCATCACGTCGAAGCCGGCATCGGACAAGGTCTGCGCCAGTTGCGTGTACGTGCGGTACGAACACAGCGCCTCGTAACCCAGCGGCCGGCACATGACGACCGCAACGCCTCGCCGCGGCGACGCGCCCGCGTGGAACCAGCCCAGGCACGCGCCTTCTGCCGACTGGAAGACGATGGGCTGGCCGTTCATGGCGCGTGCACCTGCGAAACGATGCTGCCCGTTTCATCGAGCAACGTGCATGTGACGACGTCGCATGGGCGCGGACCGAAACGGTGGCTCCAGTTCAGATCGATGAAGTGGTCCAGCATCGAGGCACAAGGCACCGTGATCGCGCCGCGCGCGGGAATGTCAATGTCTCGCTTCGCGTAGGCGACGACAACATCGCCAAGCGTCGCGCGAAGCTGCAACTGAAGGCGCCGCGATTCGGTTTTCTCGTTGACGACGTGCGCGTAATAACCATTCATTCCCTCATCGGTGATCAGCACCGCCAAAGGCTGCAGCACGGGCTTGAGAGCGTCCCAGCACGGCTTCGGTGTGCCCGTGTGATCGAGCAATCCCCAGCCCGCACCCGGCATCAGATCGCGCAGCATCAGCACGAGCGCACCCCGGCAGCTCGACCCCGGTCGGCGCCACTCGGAAAAACAACGCGCCATCACTTCGCCCGTCACGCGGCTGGACAAATCGAAATAGCGCTCCGGGTCGCTGCGACGCAGATGGAGCGCGTTCACGCCGTGCAGCACTTCGAGGTAATGGTCGCGCACGTCCGCGAAGTCCCACAGCGCACCGAGATCGCGAGGAACGTGCAAGTGTTCCCGTGTCGACTCACGCGGCAGGTTCGCAAAGGCGAGGCATTCGGTCGCGAATTTGAGATTCGACAATCGTGCGTCTTCGATAGGCCGCAGGTAAGCGCCGACGCCGTAGTACGACGTGGTGCCGGTGTCGGGCTGCTGCGGCAGCGCGCCGCCATGCGTGCTCGAAGGCCAATAAGGAATCTGCGGCGCGAGAGCCTCGCACAGGCGGGGCAGCGTGTCGTGAAAGAGCGGCTGCTCCCAAGCCTCGCGCGGCGCGCCCCACATCGCGGCTTGCTGCTCGGCCTCGCTGTTGCCGCAGAGCACTGCCATGCAGGGGTGGGCATGCAATCGCTGCAATTGCTGGCGCACTTCGGTTTCAACGGATCGCGAGAAAGCTTCGTCGTCCAGCGGATAGTCCATGTTGGCGAACATGAAGTCCTGCCACACGAGAACACCGGCGCGATCGCAAGCGTCGTAGAACGCGTCTTCTTCGTACACCGTGGTGCCCGCCACGCGCAGCATGTTCATGCCTGCGTCGCACACTTGCGAGAGCGCATGGGTGTA
>DATJJL010000379.1:0-6900 GCA_035492155.1 Ramlibacter sp.
CGGCCCATGTCGATGGCCGTGTTCGTAAACGGCAGGCGAGGCCCGTACGCGAGCTTGTCGACCAGCAGGTAGTCGCCCACGCGCACGGTCGGCTCCATCGAGCCACTGGGAACGTTCGGCCAGTCTGCGAGCGCAACGCGCCCGGTGAGCACCAGCAGGAGGATGCCGAACATCTCGGCGCCCCAAGTGACCCACAGCGGCTTCTTGCGGCGAACGGCGATGTGGGCGCGCCTTCGCCGCGCAATGAGCCAGCAGATGCCGCACACGGCCGTGGCGATGGTGATGTACTCGATGACGCCGATTCCGATCTCATGCATCAGCGCACTATAAACTCGCCCGGCCGATGAGCCTCTTCAAAGCCGCTTCCACCGTTTCGCTCCTCACGCTCGCTTCGCGTATCACGGGGCTCGCGCGCGACCTCCTGATGGCGGCGACTTTCGGCGCCAGCGGACTCACCGACGCCTTCAACGTCGCCTTCCGCATCCCGAATCTCTTCCGCCGCCTGTTTGCCGAGGGAGCTTTCAGCCAGGCTTTCGTGCCGGCGCTGGCGCATTCGAAGGAGACGGACGGCGATGCTGCAACGCACCGGCTCATCGACGGTGTCGCCACCGTGCTCGCGTGGGCGCTGCTTGCCACCAGCATCATCGGCGTGCTTGCGGCACCTGCGCTCGTGTGGCTGCTCGCGAGCGGCTTCACCTCGCGTCCCGGCAGTTTCGAGGCGGCGGTGTTCATGACGCGATGGATGTTCCCGTACATCGCGTTCATGTCGCTCGTGGCGCTTTCGGCCGGCATCCTGAACACCTGGAAGCACTTCGCCGTTCCGGCCGCGACGCCGATGCTGCTCAACGTCGGCATGATCCTCGCCGCGACGCTGGGAGCGCCATGGTTCGCAAGGCTCGGCATCGAGCCGATCTTCGCGATGGCCGGCGGCGTCATGATCGGCGGCGTGCTGCAGCTCGGCGTGCAGATTCCGGCGTTGATGCGCATGGGCCTTCTGCCCCGCATCGGCACGAGCTTGTCCGCACTCAGGCAAGCGATCTCCGAGCCGGGCGTGCGGCGCATCGCCAAGATGATGGCGCCCGCGCTGCTGGGCGTGAGCGTCTCGCAGGTCTCGCTGATGATCAACACGCAGATCGCGTCGTGGCTGGGCCCCGGCAACGTCACCTGGCTCGATTACGCCGGGCGGCTCATGGAGTTTCCGACGGCGCTGCTCGGCGTGGCGCTCGGCGTCGTGTTGATGCCGCAGTTGGCCGGCGCGCGAGCGAGCGGCGACACGCAGCGCTACTCGTCGATGCTCGACTGGGGCTTGCGGCTGGTCGTGCTTCTCGCGGTGCCGAGTTCGCTTGCGCTCGTCGTCTTCAACGTGCCGCTGATCGCGACGCTCTTTCACTACGGCGCTTTCAAGGAGAGCGACGTGTTGCAGGTCGCTCGCGCGCTGGCAGGTTATGGCGCAGGACTCGTGGGACTCGTCGCCATCAAGGTGCTTGCTCCCGGTTTTTACGCAAGCCAGGACATGAAGACGCCCGTGCGCATCGCGATCGTCGTCCTCATCGTCACGCAGTTGATGAACGTGGTGCTCGTGCCTTGGCTAAGGCAGGCGGGGCTGGCGTTGTCGATCAGTCTGGGTGCAATGCTCAATGCCGGCTGGCTGCTCGCCGGTCTCATCAAGCGGGGCAGCTACAAACCTTCGCCGGGCTGGGGACGTTTCCTGCTGCAGGTGACGGGTTCCACCGCATTGTTGACGGTGTTCCTGATGTGGGCGGCGAGCGCCTTCGAATGGATCGCATTGCGAGCCGTGCCGCTGCAGCGCGCGGGACTCCTTGCCGCGTTGCTTGCGGCGTCTGCAGCCATCTACTTTATCGCCCTGTGGGCCTCGGGCGTGAAACTTCGTCACTTTCTTTCGCACTGATGCCGCTCGCCGACAAGTCTGCTTGACGCTCGGCAGGTCGTCCATTACAAAGTCCGCATGCTGCTGAATATCACGGCGCCCACACCGCTCGGGTACTTCGGCTCGCTGGTGAAAAGCGACGATGAGTTTCCCCTGCTCGAAGCCGCCTGCTGCATCGCGCAGGACGAATATCCCGAACTCGATGTGCAGCAGGTCCTCGGCGAAGTCGACCAGCTGCTCGCGCGCCTGAAGCGCCGCGTGCCTGCCGATGCCGCCGCGCTGCAGCGCCTGCGCGCGCTCAACCAGTTCTTCTTCCGCGACCTGAGTTTCGGCGGAAACGTCAACGACTACTGCGACCCGGACAACAGCTACCTCAATGTGGTGCTGCGCACGCGGCGCGGCAACCAGATCGCACTCGCGGTGCTTTGGATCGAGCTCGCGCAGGGCCTGGGTTTGCATGCGCGCGGCGTGTGCTTCCCGGGCCACTTCATGGTCAAGGTCAACCTGCCGAAAGGGCAGGTGGTCATCGACCCCTTCAGCGGTCAATCGCTTTCGCGCGAGGAGCTGGAAGAAAGGCTCGAGCCCTACAAGCGCCGCAGCGGCCTTGTCGATGAATTCGAGGTGCCGCTTGGCTTGTACCTTCAGGCAGCGCCCGCGCGCGACATCGTCGCGCGCATGCTGCGCAACCTGAAGGAAATCCACCAGTCGCAGGAAGACTGGCAGCGCCTGATCGCGGTGGAAGACCGTTTGCTGGTGCTCTTGCCCGAAGCGTGGCCGGAATACCGCGACCGCGGTCTTGCCCATGCGGAGCAGGGCCACTCGCAACTGGCTGTCGTCGATCTCGAGACCTACCTGGTCCATGCGCAGGACGCGCTCGACATCGACTCGATCGCCGATCGAGTGGCAAACCTGAGGCGAGAGAAGAGCTAGCGCTTCAGGAAATGCGGCACCAGCGTGCGCGAGGCGCCCAATGTGGCGGCGGGCGCGCGATGTTGCGCGGCGCTGCGCTGCAATGTCGTCGCCAGCCGCGAGCCATGCACCAGCGAATCCTGTGCGGGCATCAGATTGGTCGGCCGCGAGGTCGCGATGCGCGAAACGGAAGGCCTGGCAGGTCCGCTGTCGTTCGCTGCAACCGGTGGCGACACCACCGGCGCCAGCCATTCGAGGATCGGTTCCCACTGCGCAAGATCGGCTGCGGCTTGCGATGCCGGCAGATCGAACATCGTCAGCCCCCGCTCGAGCGCGCGCGCATACATCTGCGTCTCGCGCAGCGTGCCGATGAAGGGGATGTCGATCGCATCGGCCCAATCGCGCAGCACCTTCGCGCCATTGGTGCGGCCGTCGATGCGCATTCCGACGGCACCGACGCGGCAGCGGCCGCTGGCCACGCGAGGCAATGCCGAAAGCTCCGCGTGACATTGCGCGGCCGATTCGCGATCGAACATCGACGCGCACACGGGCATCACGATCGCGTCGGCGAACATCACGATGCGCGCCAGCTCGAAACCGTGCAGGCCGCCGGGCGTATCGAGCACGACGTGGCTGATTCCGGAGGGGACCTTGAGCACGTTCTGGTCCATCGCCCAGGGCGCGATGAGGGGAAGCTGCGAAGGCCTGCGCCGCAGCCAGCTGCGGCTGGACTGCTGCTTGTCCACATCGCCGAGCATGACGGCGTGACCTTGCTTCGCACACCACGCAGCAACGTGCGCGGCAAACGTGCTCTTGCCGCTGCCGCCCTTGCGGTTCACGACGGCGATGACAGGCATGGCGTCCCTCCACCTCTTCGGGAGGGGCAGTCTGCTACATATTTGAGCAGCCGTCCAGCAGGGCTTGTACTACGGGCTCCGGACGCTAGCGGATTTGTAGCGATTCCTCCACCAGCGCGAGCCAGGCCGGCAGGCACTTCGCCTTCAGGTCGTAGTGCTCGACGATCGTCCGGCGTGCGGCATCGCGCATGGCAGCGAGTTCGTGCCTGCGCCCGAGCGTCTCGGCCGCCACCTGCGCCAACGCCTGGGCATCGAAGAAGTTCGTGAGAAGCCCGTTGTGCCCATGCCGGATCACTTCGCGCACGGGCTCGGTGTCGGAGCCGATCACCACGCAGCCGATGCTCAGGGCCTCCATCAGCGACCAAGAGAGCACGTAGGGATACGTGAGGTACGCGTGTGCCGAAGAAACCTGCATCAACCGCGTGAGCTGCTCGTGAGGGAGGGTACCCACGAAGTGCACGCGGCTCATGTCCAGGTCGGCCCGCACTTCATCGAGGAAGACGTCCTTCCACGTCTTGCCCGCGGGTGGTGGCGCTCCGTAGCCTTGCTGCGTGCCTCCCACGATGACGACGTGTGCGTGAGGCCGCAGCTTCTGCAGCTTCGGCAAAGCTCGCATGAAGACGTGATAGCCGCGCATCGGCTCGAGCTGGCGCGAGACGAAGGTGACCACCTCGTCGCTCGCACTCAGTTCGTTGCCGTCGGGCAGCCGAAAGCGCGCATCCGGGTTCGGCGCGAACCGCTCGGTGTCGATGCCGTCGTGAATCACGTGCATCGAGCTTTTCGCCCAAGCCGGATGGCTTCGCTTCTGGAACTCGGTCGGAGTGACCGACGCATCGCATTCGCCGAGCGCCTGCGTCAGATGCATGTTCTTCACGCGCAGTCGCATCAGCGTCGCAAGATCGGGTTCACTGAACTCCTGGAACTTCGGATCGAAGCCCCATTCGATCTTGTTCGCGCTGAAGAAATATTCCGTGTACAGGACGATGCGCGCCTTCGGAAAGACATCGCGCACGAAGGTTGCCTCGCCCCAGCTCGGATGCGCGATGACGATGTCGGGCGTCCAGCCGATGTGCCTGAGCATTCCCATCGCATCGCCCACCGCCTTGCCTCGCAAAAGTTTCCACGACTGCTCGTTCATCACGTGCGCGAGCAGGTGCGAATCAGGCGGCACCTCGGGAAACGCGGTCTCGCGCGGGTAGACCAGGTGCCTGACGCCGGGAATGGGCTCGCCGGTCTTGTTCAAGCCGAGCGCGGCGACATCGTGCCCGCGCTCGGCGAGCGCCGGGGCGAGGTGCTTGAACTGGCCGGGAAAGTTCTGGTGCAGGAAGAGGTAACGCACGAATCAGATTCTGTCCGACGGGCGCCCGGCCAGGCCGAACCGCTGCCATGCCCGGCGCAATTGCGTGTCGGACGAAAAGCCCGCGAGCTCCGCGGCGCGCGTGACGCCCTGGCCCGATGCGAGCGCGGCTTGCGCAAGCGCGATGCGGATGCGCCGCAAGTAAAGCAGTGGCGCGGTCCCGCCATGTTCGACAAACAAGCGCGTGAGATGACGCGGCGACGTGCGACCCACTTCGGCCATGCGCGCCACGCTCCAGTCGCGCTGCGGCTCGGCGCACACAGCGTCCTGCACGCGATGCAGCACCGGGTGCATGTGGTCGCGATGCGCGAGAAAGGGCGAAAGCTCCGGGTCCTGCGGGCCACGACGAAGCGCAACCACCATGGCCTGCGCCACGCGCGAGGCGACAGGCGCGCCTTTCTCCTGCGCGATGAGGTGCAGTGCCAGATCGATGCCCGTCGTCACGCCCGCACTCGAGGCGACTTCGTCATCGAGGACGAACACGCGATTCGCGACGACCTCGCAGCTCGGTGCGACGGATCGCAGCTCGTCGAGATGATGGTGGTGTGTCGTCGCGCGACGTCCATCGAGCAGGCCCGCATGCGCGGCGATGAGCGCGCCCGCGCAAATCGTCACGATGCGAAGACCTTGCTCGCCCGGCTTCAGCGTGCGCAGCCAACGCAGCGACTGCGGAGCACCCGATTGCTTCGGGTCGAACCGCGGGCCCGGCATGCCGACGAGCACGATCCACGCGCCTTCGGGCAAGTGCTCGGGTAGCGGCTCGATGCCGGTGACCGAGACGCCCACGGAAGTGCGCGGCGACTCGACGGGCCCGATGAAGTGCAGGTCGAACCCGCCCGCGATCCGGAAAGCTTCCGCCGGCCCGGCCCAATCGAGGACGAGGCTGCCGGGCAGCAGCAGGAAGAAAACCGGGATCATTCGGCGCGGGCCATCCTCTCGATCGCCTGCGCTGCAGTGCAGATCGTGGCGAAGCGGTCTTTCAGCACGGTGGCCGTGCGCTGCTTGATGTCGGCCGCGGAAAGCGTCGTGCCGTCCTGGTTCTGCATGTCGAAGGTGAGCGTCGCGTCCGTCACGTAGTCCACCGAGAAGCCGAGGTCGGACGCGTGGCGCGTCGTCGTCTCGCAGCACTGCTCGGTGCGGATGCCGCTCACGACGATGCGGCCGACGCCGTTTTGCGTGAGCCACACGTCGAGGCCCGTGCCCACGAGCGCGCTGTGGCGCGACTTGTGGAAGGTGGCGGCGGGCTGCACGTCGCGCAGGCCTTCGAGCGGGCGCACGTGCCCCGATTCGAGCGCGAATGAATTCGCCGCGGTCTTCGGGCCGTCGACGTGGAAGACGCGCACGACAGGCACGCCGTATCGCTGCGCCGCCTCGATCAGCGCGTTCTGCGCCTCGAGGAACGCAGGCAGGTCACGCTCGATGAAGTAGGGGCGATGGCGGAACGATTCCTGGATATCGATCAAAAGCAGACAGGATTTCATGGGGCACCTCGGGTTGCTGGTGAGTCGGATCATCCTCGCAAAGAAACGGTGGGTCCACTCAGTGGCGGACCCGTTTCGATCAATTCAGGACATCCCCGGCGGGCGACGCGCCAGCCCGGCGAGCGCCAAAGCGGCGAGGGCTGCGCCGCACCAGAAGGTGACTGGCGCTCCCCATTGGTCCCACAGCCATCCGGCCAGGCCGCTGGCGACGATGAGCGCGATGCCGCTCACCAGGTTGAAAAAGCCGAACGCCGAGCCGCGCAGGTCCGCAGGCGCGGCACCGGCGACCATCGCGGCGAGCAGGCCCTGCGTCATCGCCATGTGCAGGCCCCAGAGCGCGATGCCGGCCCACAGCAGCGGCCCGTGATTCGCGAGCGCGAGCAGGGCATCCGAGACGATCAGGACCGC
>DATJJL010000380.1:0-2005 GCA_035492155.1 Ramlibacter sp.
CGTGCTGGCGCGCGGCCAACCGGGCGAGACCTACAACATCGGAGGGCGCTCCGAGCTTGCGAACATCGATGTTGTGCGATCGATCTGCGCGACGCTCGATGAACTGCGTCCGCGCGCAACGCCGCATGCGGACCTGATCGAGTACGTCACCGACAGGCGCGGCCATGATCGCCGTTACGCGATCGACGACACGAAGATCGCGACGCAGCTCGGCTGGCAACCTGCGATCCGCTTTGACGCCGGGCTGCGCAGCACGGTGCAGTGGTACCTCGACCACCAGGACTGGGTCGAATCGGTCACGAGCGGCGCCTACCGCACGTGGGTGGAACAGCAATATCCCTCGATGAGGCACTCATGACGACGGCACGCAAGGGCATCATCCTCGCAGGCGGCGCGGGCACGCGCCTGCATCCGGCCACGCTCGCGATCAGCAAGCAGCTGCTGCCCGTGTACGACAAGCCGATGGTTTATTACCCGCTGTCGACGCTGATGCTCGCAGGCATCCGCGATGTGCTCATCATCAGCACGCCGCAGGACACGCCGCGCTTCGAGCAGCTCCTTGGCGACGGCTCGCAGTGGGGCATGAACCTGCGCTTCGCGGTGCAGCCGCGGCCCGAAGGAATCGCGCAGGCTTTTCTGATCGGCCGCGAGTTCCTCGCTGGCGCAGGTTGCGCCCTCGTGCTGGGCGACAACATCTTCTACGGCCACGACCTCATCAAGCTACTCGCCGATGCCGACGCCCACGCAAGCGGCGCGACGGTGTTCGCGTACCACGTGAAAGACCCCGAGCGTTACGGCGTCGTCACGTTCGATGCGGCCGGGCAAGCCACGTCGATCGAGGAAAAACCGAAGCAGCCCAAGGGCAATTGCGCGGTGACGGGCTTGTACTTCTACGACTCGACGGTGTGCGATGTCGCGGCATCGGTGCAGCCCTCGGCGCGCGGCGAGCTCGAGATCACGACGGTGAACCAGCACTACCTCGACCAAGGCAAATTGCGCGTACAGGTGATGGGCCGCGGTTTCGCGTGGCTGGACACCGGCACGCACGAAAGCCTGCTCGAGGCGTCGCACTTCATCCAGACACTCGAAGAGCGGCAGGGCCTGAAGATCGCCTGCCCGGAGGAAGTCGCGTGGCGCCAGGGGTGGATCGACGATGTGCAGCTCATCAAGCTGGCCGCGCCGCTGGGCAAGAGCAACTACGGCCAGTATTTGGAATCGCTGGTGAAGACGGGGCGCCAAACGTGAAGGTCGAGAGCACGCGATTGCCCGAAGTGCTGGTCGTCGAGCCGCGCGTGTTCGGCGATGCGCGCGGGTTTTTCCAGGAAAGCTGGAACAAGGCGCGATTCGACGAAGCAGTGGGCCGCTCCATCGAATTCGTTCAGGACAACCATTCGCGCTCCAGCCGCGGTGTGCTGCGCGGCATGCATTTCCAGATCCAGCACGCGCAGGGCAAGCTGGTTCGCGTGGTGAGCGGCCGCGTGTTCGACGTCGCTGTCGATCTGCGGCGCTCGTCGCCCCGGCTCGGGCAGTGGGTAGGCGTGGAGTTGAGTGCCGACAACCACAGGCAGTTGTGGATCCCGCCCGGCTTCGGTCATGGGTACCTCACGCTTTCCGATACGGCGGACTTCCTCTACAAAGCGACCGATTACTACGCGCCGGAGCACGAGCGCGCACTGGCATGGAACGATGAGCATGTCGCCGTCGAATGGCCACTCGCCGAGCTGGGGATGGCGCCTGTCTTGTCGACCAAAGACCTTGCGGCCAAGCGCTGGGCGGAGTGCGAGCTCTTCGATTGAAGGCGGACCGATAAAATCTCGGGTTCCATGACCGAGAACACTGCCCAGCCCGGCCTGGGCCAACTTTCCAAATCCTTCGAACCCGCCGCCATCGAGTCCCGCTGGGGCCCTTGGTGGGAGCAGAAGGGCTTCGCCAACGCCGGGTACCGCGGCACCGGCGAATCGCGCGCCGGCGAGCCGTCGTTTTCGATCCAGCTGCCGCCGCCCAA
>DATJJL010000381.1:0-14046 GCA_035492155.1 Ramlibacter sp.
TTTACCGAATACTTTTTCGGCTCCACGCCGATTCGCGAGATCGCGGAATTGAACATCGGCTCGCGCCCCGCATCGCGCAAGTCCAGCCAGAAGATCGAGGACCTGCGGGCGATTCCCTGGAGCTTCAGCTGGGGGCAGTGCCGCTTGACGCTGCCCGGTTGGTATGGCTTCGGCTCGGCGGTGCAGGATTTCCTCATCGAGTCGAAGAAGGACCGGCTGGCCCTCTTGCAGAAGATGAACAAGCAGTGGCCGTTTTTTCGTGCGCTGCTGTCGAACATGGACATGGTGCTGGCCAAAAGCGACATGGCGCTGGCCTCGCGTTATGCAGAGCTGGTGGGCGATGCGAAGCTGCGCAAGCGGATCTTCGCGATCATCGAGGCGGAGTGGCAGCGCACCATCGAAGCGCTGGCGATGATCACGGGCGAGAGGCAGCGGCTGGCGGGCAACGCGGCACTTGCGCGTTCCATCCGGCATCGCTTCCCTTACATCGATCCGCTGCATCACCTGCAGGTGGAACTCGTGCGCAGGCATCGCGAAGGCGAGCTGGATGAGCGTGCGCGGCGCGGCATTCACATCTCGATCAACGGGATTGCGGCGGGGCTGCGAAACACCGGCTAGGCGCTAGTCCCCGAGCCGGCGTCAAGCGTGAATTGGAACACGGCGCCTTTGTCGATGGCCGAATCGGCCCAGATTCGCCCCCCGTGCAGGGCAATCACGCGCTGCACCGTCGCCAGCCCGACACCGAAGCCCGGGAACTCATCGTTTCGATGCAATCTTTCGAAAGGAGTGAACAGCCGGCCCGCGTTTTGCATGTCGAACCCGGCTCCGTTGTCCTTCACGCGGAAAACGGTCTCGCCACGTTCGGTCTTTTCGGCACTGAATCTGATGCGCGCGTCCGCGCGCTTCGAGGTGAACTTCCATGCATTCGACAGCAGGTTGGAAAGCGCGATGCGCACCAGCCTCTCGTCGCACTCGACGATCGCTTGCGGGACACATTCGAATTCGACCCTCCGGTCCGGATCGGTATCGCGCAAGGTCTGGACAGCTTCCATCACCAGCAGCGAAAGGTCGACGGAGCTGCGAGTCACCCGCGACCGGTCGATGTTCGACAGGTAAAGGATGTCCTCGACGATCCGCGTCATCCTCGATGCCTCCTGCGAAATTCCGGCCAGGTAGTGCTTCGCCTTGTCCTCGAGCGGCTCGGAAAACTTGCGCTGCAGGATCGTCGTGAACGCATTGATCGTGACCAGGGGCGAGCGCAGATCATGTGACACCGTGTGGCTGAACGAGCGCAGCTGCTCGTTCGCCTCTTCGAGCTCGACGGCACGCGCGGCGAGCTTGACGTTCAGCGCCTGCACCTCGTTCTGCCGTTCAACAAGTTCCTCGTTGGCCTGCACCGCTTCTTCATACGAGGAAACAAGAAGATCGAGAATCTGTTCGCGCTCGGCGGTGATCAGGTGCTTCTTGCCCCCGAGGTTGATCTCGATGCCGAACTTCAGCTTCGTGTGCAGGCGCAACTTGCGGTTCGCCATCAGGTAGTCGATGCGCGCCAGCAGCGAATTCGCATCGAATGGCTTGCGGATGAAATTGTCGGCGCCGCATTCGAGCGCCGTCACGATGTCGTCGATCTCCTTCAGGGATGTCACGATGATGACCGGGATGTCCTTCAAGTCCCGGTCCGACTTGATGGCGCGGCAAAGCTGGTAGCCGTCCATGCCGGGCATGACGACGTCCGTGATGATCAACGACGGCTTGGCGCGCTTGACGGCCGCAAGAGCCTTCAGCCCGTTGGAAGCCATCGTCACGCGGTAGCCTTTCGTGGCCAGCGAATTGCGAAGCAGTTCCGCCTGCGTCTCGCTGTCCTCGACGATGAGGATGTCGAAAGCATCGCGTTGCGTTTCGGGCGTGATCATCGGTTCCCCTTATTTCGTGGCCAGCAGCGGAAGGGTCGTGGCGATTTCGTCGAGCGACATCACGTGGGTTGCTGCCTGGCAGCGGATGGCTTCACCGGGCATCCCGTGAACTACGGACGTCGCCTCGTCCTGCGCGATCGTGATCGCACCCGCATCCTTCATCAACTTCAGTTCGGCAGCGCCGTCCTTGCCCATTCCGGTCAGCAGGATTCCCACCGCGTTCGGGCCGTAGCGTTCCGCCACCGACCGGAAGAGGCACGACACTGCCGGCCGATGGCCGTTCACGGGCGCCTCCAGGTCAAGGGCGACGGTTCCATTCGCGGCAATGCGCATGTGCACGCCGTCGGGAGCCATGTATGCGTGCCCGCGCTTCAACGGCGCGCCGGTCACGGCCGTGATGACGGGGATCGCGCTGTCAGCGGAGAGCCACCGCGCAAGACCATCGACGAAGCCGGCCGATATGTGCTGCACCATCACGATCGGGACGGGAAACGTGCCCGGCAAGCGCGCCAGGATGCTTTTCAGCGCGACGGGCCCGCCGGTCGACGCACCGATGGCGACCAACGCCACCTGGCGTCGCGGCGGTCGCCGGGCCGGCTCGACGGGAAGCGCCGGGTAGGCGGCGGGCGGCACGGGCACGCGCCACCTGCGCACCACCTTCACTTCCGACATCAACGTCACGGTCTGCACGAGTTGCGCCGTGGCGGCGGCGGCCTCGTCGTGCGGCAGGCTCCAGGGTTCGACGACGACCGAAAGTGCGCCCGCCTGCAGCAGGTCGAATGCCAATGTCCCCTGGCCCGAAGCCGCCACCGGTGACACGACGACGACGGGCAGCGGCTTGAAATGCATCACATGCCGGATCGCGACGAGTGCGTCCGTGCTCGCCGGCCGGTGTCCCACCACGATGACGCCCGCGTGGACCGCGGACGCGTTCGCCACGGTGGTTTCGCCGTCCGGCGCCCAGCCCACGACCTCGATCGCCGGATCATGCGCGAGCGCCTTGCGAATCGCGGCCGCGCCCTTTGCCGAGCTGTCGATGACGAGGACGCGAACCGGTCCTTTTGAAATCCGGGTGCTCACACGAGGTCTCCGAGGGTCTTGATCAGGTCGCCCTGGTCAAAGCTGCTTTTGACGATGTACGCATTGGCTCCGGCTTCGGCGCCTCGTTCGCGATCGGCCGCCGACGAAAGCGACGTGACCAGGATCACGGGCAAGCTGGCGAGCGCAGGCTCCCGGCGGATCGATTGCGTCAGCGCGAAGCCGTCGAGATTCGGCATTTCGATGTCCGACACGACAGCATCGAAGCGCCCGGCCCCGAGCTTTTCGAGCGCCTGCGCGCCGTCGACCGCCACGGTCACTTCGTAGCCTGCCATCTCGAGGATGTTCTTGAGAAGCGTGCGCGACGTGATCGAGTCTTCGGCCAGCAGGATCGATCGCGCCTTGCGCTTGTGTGCGGCCGGTTGCGCGCCGTCGACCGCCGCCTGCCCCTTGGCGAGCGCGGCCCTCACGAGACTGGCCACGTTCAGGATCGCCAGCGTGCGGCCGCTGGCCACCGCGGCCGTCCCCGCGACGACGTCAATACGCGTAAGGCCGCGCCGGATCGGCTTGCTATGGACTTCCTGCTCGCCGACGACCTTGTCGACTGAAAACGCAATGCGGCGGCTTGCAGATTCCAGAACGGCGTAACTCACCTGCCGGTCGTCGTCTTGCGTATCGGCTGTGTCCAATTTGAGAATCCGCGCGAGGCTGACCAAAGGCAACGCCTCGCCGTTGAAGACCACGGCCTGCCCCGCAGCGCTTGCATGCTGCTGCGCAGGCAGTCTGCCGCACCGCGCGACATGGGCGATAGGCAGCAGGAACGACTGCCCGCCTGCCTGCACCTCGATGGCACGAAACGTCGCCATCGAAGTCGGCACAACGATGATGAAGCACGTGCCGCGCCCGCGTTCCGTTTCGACAGTGACGGTGCCGCCGAGCATCTCGATTCTTTCGCGTACGATCGCCAGCCCGATTCCGCGACCGGAAACTGCGGTGACGGCGCGCGCAGTCGAAAAGCCGTGCGTGAAGATCAGCGACAACGGGTCGGTTTGCGCGAGCGCCGCGGCCTGCTCGTCGCCGTGTTCACGCGCCGCGGCGAGCAACCGGTCGACGTCGATCCCGGCGCCGTCGTCGCGCACCGTCACACGCAGCGCGCCGCCGTTCAGCCGCGCGGCGGAAAACGCGATCGTGCCGTTCGCCGGCTTGTTGTCCTGCGCGCGGTCGGCCGGGCTTTCGATGCCGTGGTCCACGGCATTGCGCAGGAGGTGCAGCAGCGATTCGCGCAACTGGTCGAGCAAACGCCGGTCGATTTCGATGTCGCCGCCTTCGATCCTGAGCTGGACTTCCTTGCGCTGGCTGCGCGACAGCTCGCGCACCGCGGCCATCATCAGGTCCGCAAGCGACGACATGGGGACCATCAGCGCCTGCTTCACGCCGTCCAGAAGCGAATCGACCGAGGCCCCGAGCACGCGATGGTCGCGCGTTGCGAGCGACTTGAGCGATTTGAGCCGCGCCTCATGGCTGCGAAATTCTTCGCCGCGGCCGCTGGCCACAAGGAGCGCGCGCATCGCGCCGAATTCCTGCCACGCGTTGTCCGTTTCCTCGGCGAGACGCCGGGCCGCGACCTTCACGGAAACGAGCGACTCGGCTTCGAAGAGAAGGCTGGACAGGCGTTCGACCGAGATTCGCACCGTATCGGGCACGGCCGCCGCAACAGCGGCGTGCGCCGGCGGCGGCGCGAAGGCTTCGATCGTTTTCGCAACGAGGCCCGGCGCGCGCGGCGGCTGCTCGAGGCGCTCGAGCATCTCGACCACGCGAATGTCGCTCACCGATGCTGAGCCGGATACGGCGGCATCGAGTTCGCGCGTGACCTCGTGCAGCAAGTCCAGCAACTCGCGCGACCATTCCTGCTTGCCGCGGTCGAGCGCGAGGAAGACGCTTTCCATTGCGTGGCAGATCGATTCGACATCCTTGCGGCCCACCGCGCGTGCGGCACCTTTGAGGCTGTGCGCTTCGCGAAAAAGCGCCTTGGCCAGCGCGGGATCCGGGCCACCCCCGGCGGACTCGGTGCCGACCAGTCCGGCCAGGATCTTGCGCACGTGTTCCGTCGCTTCCGCCTTGAAGATGGCGGCCAGTTTCCTGTCGAAAAACGGATCGGCATCAGCCATCGTGCCGCGCCTCGATGTCGTCCGGCTTCACGCCTTGTACTGTGCGATCAGGCCGTTGAGCTTCAGGCCCAGGCTTTGCAAGCCTTGTGCCGCCGCTTCGGTCTGCCGGCTCGCCGCGACGTTTTGCGTGCTGGCCTTGTTGATGTTCTGCATCGCGAACGCGACCTGGTCCATGCCGATTGCCTGCTGCTGCGCCGACGCGGCGATCTGCGTTGCGGCGTGCGCAGACTCTGAAATCCCGCCGGCCATCGCGCGGATCGATTGCGCCGCGCCTTCGGCCAGGGTGACGCCGCTTCGCACCGCCTTGCTGCCCTGTTCGGTGGCCATCACGGCGCTGCTGGTCGCTTTCTGGATTTCGCCCAGGAGATTGCGCACCTGCACTGTCGCCTGCTTCGACTGGTCCGACAGGCTTCGGATTTCCTGCGCGACCACCCTGAAGCCCGCGCCTTCTTCCCCCGCGCGCGCGGCCTCGATCGCTGCATTCACGGACAGCACATTCGACTGGTCGGCAAGATCGGACACGGTCGCAATGATTTCGCCGATGGCGATTCCCTGTTCGGCCAGTCGCATCGTGCTCTGGGCGATCGCATCCATCTGCTGCTGGATCTGGTGCAGCGCCTGGATCGAATCGTCCATCGCCTTGAGGCCTTCGTGCGAGATGCGCACGGTTTTCTGCGCGACTTCCTGGACCTGCGCAGCCTTCTCGGCCGCGACCTTGGCGGTCTGCTTCACTTCTTCCGCCGTTGCCGTGGTCTCGCCGACAGCCGATGCCGTCTGCGTCGAGCTCGCCGTCACCTGAGCGGTCGCCGCGGTGATCTCGTTCGCGGACGCCGAAAGCACGCCGACGCCTTCGGCGAGTTGGCGCAGCATTTCGCGCATTCGCTCGATCATCTGGCGGAACGTTGCGTTCAGGACTCCTGTTTCGTCGGCGCGCTGCGTCGCCGCAAGCTCGATGCGCAGGTCGCCGGTGCCGGCTTGTTGCGCGGCGCGCGACAGGATCGTCAGCGGGGACGCGAGTGCCTGCGTGAGCAGGAACGTCAGGGCGATCGCGCAGATCAGCGTCAGCGCCGCGACCAGGTAAAGCACCCTCATCGATTCCGCGGCGGCCTGCTCGGAGCGGGCCATTCCAGCGGCTGCGCTTTGCACCGAGCGATCCACGAGCTGGTCCACGAGCTGGCGCATTTTCGTGTCCCGGTCTGCCTGCACGCCGAAATGCAGCACCTTCGCCTCATCGACGCGGCCCTTGAAGATCAACGGCATCACCTGCTGCTTGCGAGTCTCCTGCGTCGCGTCGGAGGTCGCCCGGAATTCGCGCAGCACCGGCTGCATGGGATCGTCGGCGCGAATGCGGGCCGCGATGGCGGCCAGCTCCACGTTGCTCTCTTCGCCTCTCTTGGCGATGTCCGCCATCAGCGCATCGGACACCTCCTTCGCCGGCGAAAGCATCATGAGGGACACGGCGCCGCGCGTGGCGATCTGGTTGTTGCGAACGTCCTTGAGCTGTTCCACATTGGCGAATTCGACATCGAACAGCGCGCGTTCCGAATCGCGGATGACCGACAGCCCGTTCCATGCGAAGTAGATGACCACCGCGATGAATGCCACGATGACGCCGAACGCGCTCAAGAGCTTGTTGCGCGTGGAAAGGTTGAGGTACATCTGCATTCGTTGTCTCCTGTCAGGTCGGGCTGCGTTCGCCCAGGATCGTGTTGGCGAACGCGAGCAGCGACCGGCCATCGACAATGGCCCGGCCGTCGTGCGTGCAGCCGTTCACGACGGCCGGCTGGAAGTCCCTCATCGCATTGCCGTGGGTTGTCGAGAGCTCGGCCACCCCGCCGATGCTGTCCGCGACGATTCCGAAATCAATCGCGTCTTCGCCCAGCAGCAGGATCATTGCGGGGTCTGCGGTGCCGGGCAGCCCGAGCAGCTCCGCTGTCTCCAGGATGGGGACCATATCGCCGCGGATGCTCGCGACGCCGCGCACGTGACGCGCCGGCATCGGCAGGCACACCAGCTCCCTCACCGGCCGCACTTCCCTGACCCACTTCAACTCGAGCACGCACTCCGCGCCGGCGATGTTGAATTCGAGCGCCGGAGCAGCGACGCCTGCCGCTGCGGCCAGCGGGCGCGCCAGCACGGCCGCGCGGCGGGCAAGCACGGCGGCACCGCGGTCGGTCACTTCGTGCCCCCATTCAACTCGCCGAGGACCACCTGCAGGCGGGCGGCCGACATGCCCCCGCTTCCGCCCACGACGTCGGTGCCGGTGTGCGTCGAAAGCTGTCCGATCGCTTTCGTGAAATGGCGCCGGCTCGTGCGCGAGCGACCCGCGCGGCGTGCGATGCCTCCCAATGCCACGTGGGCCAGCACGTGGTCCGGGCAGAGATAAAGGGTTCGGCGAAGCGCCGCTTCGGCCAGCTGCACCGAACCCTGTTCGAGCAGGATGGTCGCGAGCAGGTAAGTCAGTTCCGCGTTGTCCTTGTCCTGCTCGATGGCCTTCTCGCACAGCGCCGCGGCTTGCAGCAGGTCGCCGCGGTCCGCGTGCATTCGAGCGGCTGCGTCCAGCGGATCGCTTGGCGCGGGTTCAGGTGGCGCATCGACCCGAACGGCGGGCTCTTCATGCACCAGAACCGGTGCAATGCCCGCGCCGGCCAACGGTGGACGTGCCGCCGCCGGCGGCGAACACAGCGAAGCGCCGGGCTTGCGAAACGCGATCGTTCCCGGCAGCTCCACGCGCTCGAGCCCGTCGATCGCGACCAGCGGCACTTCGACGGCACTGGTCATGAGCCAGCCGTCAGGCGCCAGCGCGCGCCCCAGGCGGTCCAGCACGGACATCGTCCGGCGGGGCTCGAAATAAATCAGCACGTTGCGACAAAGGATCGCATCCATCGCACTGCCGCGCGGCTCGCCGGGGTGCTCGACGGCAAGATTGGCGCACTCAAATGAAACCAGCCGGCGCAAGTCGGGGTGGACTTCGCGCCGCCCGCCGCGCCGCTCGATCAGGAAAGAGCTGTCCGCCTTCGGCAGGTCCGAGCGGAACGACCAATCCGCGTACATGCCGGCGCGCGCCTTTTCGAGTGCGCGCGCGTTGATATCCGTTGCGAGGATCGAAATGTCCCAGTCGCGCCAATCGGGCAGGATCGTCGCAAGCACGATCGCAAGCGAATAGGCCTCTTCGCCCGTGGAACAGCCGGCGCTCCACAACCGCAGCCTGCGCCCTTGCGCGCGCCGCATGGCGACCAGTTGCGGCAGGATCGCGTGCTCGAGGTTGCGAAAGCAGGATTCGTCACGGAAGAAGTAGGTCTCGCCGATGGTGAGGTGCTCGGCGAGGTGCCGGCGGTCCGGGTCCGACAGCGGGCCGGACAACAATCTGGCCGCGCAACTTCGGGCGTCGCGGCAGTGCAAACGAGGAGCTGCCGCGGCGAGCCCAGCGCGCATCTGCGGCCATTGGCCCGGATCGAAAAACAAGCCGAGCTGCGCCTCCAGGGCGCGGCTGGCGGCCGCCCAGAGTGCGTTCTCATCCGCCTGCGGCAGCGAATCATCCATGGACGGCCCGCAGCGGTATCGACGCGTCGAACGCCATGAATCGCTTCATGTCGTGCACGACGACGAGCCCGTCGTCGTGCCGCACGACACCCCGCACGTGCGACATCTCCGTCGAAAACGACTTCGGTTTTTCGATCGCCTGGCATTCGAAGCTGCCGACGATGCTGTCCGCGACGAATGCCCGCCGGGGCAATTCCTTCGCCAGCAGGAAGTGATCAGACTCCTTCAGCTCGCGCGATTCGATTCCGAACAGCGTGCGCGTGTCGAATACGGGAATCACGCTGCCGTGCAGGTTCAGCATGCCCATCAGGCATTTCGCCGCGCCGGGCACCGGCGTAAGTGCGACGGCGCGAACGACGCGGCCGACATCTTCCAGCGCGAAAGCGATCCGCAGGTGATCGAGCGTCACCTCGACATACCGGAACATGGACGCCTCACGATTTCCTGACGCACGATCGGACATCGTCATCGGTGCCTTCCCTCTGCCCATTGCAACTTCTGCAACTTCTGCGACTTCTGCCGTCATCCTATCCGAGCAATCAAAAAAAATCGACTGCAGTCATAAGTGATAGGTGCTGCGCACCGGCTCGTGGCCGTGAAGTATCAATCCGAGGCGCGGCTATTTCGCAGCGCCGAACTCGGTTGAGTTGCCTCGGTACGATTACCTTCCGCGCAAAGTGAAGAAGAAAGACGCACCCCCCGGTAACCCCGTCTGCGTGTGCAGCCGCTCGATATTTCCGAACAATTTCTGCTCGAACTTTATGTTGAATCCCGCACTATTGTCGCGGACGCAATACACCGCATCGCCATTCGCGTCGGCGGTTGCGTGCCTTCGTAGGCTCGGTCCGTGACTCTCAAGCAATCGGCTGCCTTGGGGAGCATCATGAGCGTGACCAGGCGAAAGGCTGAACGTTACGGCAACACGCCCTAATCCCCGAGCAACTCGCCCACGCCGTGGAGTCCTTCGACGTGGTCGCACACGGCCTTCGCGATCATCAGGATCGGGATGCCGAGCAACAGCCCCCAGAAGCCCCATAGCCAGCCCCAGGCGAGGACACCCACGAATACGACGACGGGGTTCATCCGGCTGGCCCGGCTGGTCCACAACGGCACGAGAAGGTTGCCGACGACCGTGTGGATGGCGAGCGATGCAAGCCCGACGTATGCCGCGTGGTGAAGGTCGCCGAACTGCAGGAATGCCGCGACGGCAGCCGCACCGGTGATGACCGCGGCGCCCACATACGGAATCAGGTTCAGCAGGCCGCTCGCGAATCCCCAGCCGACCGCGTGATTGAGCCCGATGAACCAGAAGGCCAGCCCGCTCGCTACACCGACGATGACGCTGGCCACGAGCTGCACGAGCAGGTAGCGCTGGACCTGCCCCGTGATCTCGTCGAGCATCTGCACGGTGATGCGCTTCGCGGCGAAATTCTCTCCCGCAAGCTTCACCATCTTGCGACGGAAGGTGTCGCCCGACAGCAGCAGGAAGAACGTGAGGAACGAAACGACGACCACCTGCCCGATGAGGCTGGCAAGGCCGATCGTGCCCGACCACAGGTGCTCGCGCAGATCGAATCGGCGCGGCTCCACGACGACGCGTTGCACGCCGCGCTGCGGCGGCGTGTTCGGCCCGGCCTCCTGCGCGGCCTGCTCCAGCTGCTGCGCGGCCTTCTGCACTGTCGAGAACGTGGCGCCGCCGCCGGCCTTGGACCGCACCATCTCCCGCAGCTTCGTCGCGGCTGCGGGCAGCGAATCGACCAATGAATTGACGTCGTCGCTGAACGAGTAAACCGAGCCGCCCGCCGCGCCGAGCAAACCGAGAATGAGGACCGCGGCGCTCAACGACCTGGGCACTCGTACGCGCTCCAGCGAATCGACCACCGGCGACAGCGCATAACTGAGCAGCACTCCCACCATGAGCGGAATGAAAAACGCACTCGCCCATCGCAACATGGCGACGCCCAAGAGCGATGCGAGGATGACGAGTGCGATGCTGGGTGTGCGAAGCATGGGCCGTTCAGCCTGCCAGCGCTTCGCGAACGGCGCTCAGCTGGCGGCGCGACACCGCGACCAGTTCGTCGATGCCGTTCAGGCGCACGGCCCAGCCCTCGCCTTCTTCAGGGTCGTAGTGCTTCTCGAGGGCGCGCACCGCCCGCTTCGCGACGAGCGCGTTGCGATGCACGCGCATGAAAACACTGGGGTGGCGATCTTCAAGTTCGCTGAGGGACATGTCGATGATGTAGCTGCGCGATTGCGTTCGTACGGTAACGTATTTCAGCTCTGCCTTGAGGTACAGCACCTCGGGAACCGGTACACGCTCGGTGCGGCCGCGATCCTGGATCAGCAGCACATCGGGGTCGCTTCCGGGTTGCGAGGGCTGCGCGCGCCTGCGCACCTTTTCGAGCGCGGCCTGCAGCCTTTCGAGCCGCACGGGCTTGGTCAGATAGTCGATCGCTTCGACATCGAACGCAGCGACGGCATGTTCTGCATGCGCGGTGACGAAGACGACGGCCGGCGAAGCCGGCGACGCCCGCAATGCGTGGGCGAGGCTCACGCCATCGGCGCCCGGCATGCGGATGTCCAGCAGGACGGCGTCGAAGCGGCGGCGCGCTAGCTGTTCCATGGCCTGCACCGAATTGCCCGCCTCGCCCGCGACCAGCACGTCGTCGCAACTGGCGAGCAACGTGCGCAGCCGCGACCGCGCAAGCGGCTCGTCATCGACGATGAGCACTTCCAGTGTCACGCAGGCACCTCCATGCGCACCTGGTACACGCCATCTTTCAGCGCGGTCTGGAACTGGCATTCGACGTCGTGCAGCAGGCGCAGCCGGGCTTGCACATTGGCCTGCGCGACGCCGTGCCCGGGGCGGCCCTGTCCCGACGGCACCGTGTTGGTCACCTTGACGACAACCCTTTCACCGCGTCTTTGGGTGGTGACCTTCACGTGCGCGCCGGCATCGCTCGGCTCGACACCGTGCTTCACGGCGTTTTCGACCAGCGGCTGCAGCAGCAAGGGCGGAACGCGCGCCTCGCCGGCCTCGGGGTCGATGGCCCATTCGACTTTCAGGCGATCGCCGAAGCGCACCTGCTCGATGTCGAGATAGCGACGCGCCAGCGCGATCTCGTCGGCGAGCGTGACCGATTCGCCCGAATCCACCAGCGCGTGGCGGAAGAGATCGCTCAGGTCTTCGAGGATCGCCTCGGCACGGCGCGGGTCGTCCTGCACGAGCGCGATGGCGCTGTTCAAGGTGTTGAAGAGAAAGTGCGGGCGGATGCGCGCCTGCAGCTCCGCCAGACGGGCTGCCGTGTCGGCAGGCGTGCGCGCCTTCGCACGCAGCACCAGCGCCGCGACAAGAGCAGCCGCAAGCAGCGCGCCCAAAAAGGCCGAAGCGATCCACGGTGGCCTCACGGTGAAATCGAGTGCCAGGACAAGCCCGCAGCCGAAGACACCGCACACAGCGCCCAGCCCGATGCCGAAGGCCTGCTGCGCCAGTGCCGGTAGGCCTTCGAGCACCACCTTGAGGGCGCACGCGATCACGAGCCATGCCAGTGCGGCCGGCAATGCCGCCGCGCTCAGCAACGAGAGCCGAAACAGCCACTCCTGAACCGACGTTTCCGTGAACATCGCGCCTATGGCGACGACCAGTTCGACGAAGAGCACCGCGCGCAGGATCACGCCGACATGGCAGGCGTCGAACACGAGCACGCGCGCGGGCTTTGCCGGGCGGGGTGGCGCCTCGTGGAACGTCGATAGAATTTGCGAGTCGTTCATCCGCTGCGGAGCAATGGGCTCCGGTGCCGATTATTGGTGATCGCCGCTCCCAAAGCCATCCATGAGCCAACTCGATAAGAAGTCCGAAGGCTGGTCCGCCCTCTTTTCCGAGCCGATGAGCGAGCTCGTCCAGCGCTATACCGCGAGCGTGGGCTTCGACAAGCGCATGTGGCGCGCCGACATCGACGGCTCGCTGGCCCACGCGCGCATGTTGGCCGCGCAGAAGGTGATCTCGGCCGGTGACCTCGCCGCCATCGAAAAAGGCATGGCGCAGATCGCACAGGAAATCGAATCCGGCGCCTTCGAGTGGAAGCTCGAACTCGAGGACGTCCACCTCAATATCGAAGCGCGCCTCACGCATCTCGCGGGCGATGCCGGCAAGCGCCTGCACACGGGCCGCAGCCGCAACGACCAGGTCGCGACCGACATCCGCCTGTGGCTGCGCGGCGAAATCGACAACATCTCCACGCTGCTCGTCGAATTGCAGAAGGCCCTCCTCGGGCTCGCCGAGAAGCACGTGGACACGGTCATGCCAGGCTACACGCACATGCAGGTGGCGCAGCCCGTGACTTTCGGCCATCACATGCTCGCGTACGTCGAGATGTTCTCGCGCGATGCGCAGCGTCTGGCCGAAGTGCGCAAGCGCGTGAACCAGCTTCCACTCGGCGCAGCCGCGCTGGCCGGCACCACGTATCCGCTCGATCGCGAAATGGTGGCCAAAAGCCTGGGGATGGACGGCGTGTGCCAGAACTCGCTCGACGCCGTGAGCGACCGCGACTTCGCGCTGGAGTTCGCGTCCGCCGCGTCGATCGCGATGGTGCACTTCAGCCGCATGTCCGAAGAACTTGTGCTCTGGATGAACCAGAACTTCGGCTTTATCCGCATCGCCGATCGCTTCACCACCGGCTCGTCGATCATGCCGCAGAAGAAAAACCCGGACGTCGCCGAAACGGCGCGCGGCAAGACCGGGCGCGTGATCGGCCACTTGATGGGCCTCATGGTGTTGATGAAGGGCCAGCCCCTTGCCTACAACAAGGACAACCAGGAAGACAAGGAGCCGCTCTTCGACGCCGTGGACACGCTGCGCGACACAGTTCGGATCTTCATCGACATGGTGGGCGGCATCACGGTGAATGCGAAGGCAATGGAGCAGGCCGCGCTCAAGGGCTACGCAACCGCCACCGATCTCGCCGACTACCTCGTGAAGAAGGGCCTGCCCTTCCGCGACGCGCATGAGACTGTCGCGATGGCCGTGAAGGCGGCGCTGGCGCACAACGTCGACTTGTCGGAGTTGCCGCTCACGGTGCTGCAGCAATTCAACTCGCAGATCGGCAAGGACGTGTACGGCTGCCTCTCGCTGCGCGGTTCGCTCGACGCACGCAACGTGCTCGGCGGCACGGCGCCTGCGCAGGTGCGCGCGCAGGTCGAACGGCATCGTGCGCGGCTGGCTGGCTAGACTAGACCCGGTTCGGGAACTTCACTTCCTTCGTTGTCACTCACGAACCGTTGAGCCGCCAAGCCGGCTGCACCGGGAGAACAGCGAATGGACATCGGTCCGGTCAGAGTGACTAGAGTGGAAGAGCGTCCGCCCCCATTGGCGGCCGGGCCGAGGA
>DATJJL010000382.1:0-7167 GCA_035492155.1 Ramlibacter sp.
TGTTGGTACTGATGCCGGTCGAAGCGGAGGTCGACAGCGACGTGATGTTGCTCGTGTTGGTGCTGACGCTGGTCGACAGATTGCTCGCATCCGTCGACAAGGACGTGATGTTGCTGGTGTTCGTGCTGACGCTGGTCGACAAGTTGCTCACACCCGTCGACAAGGACGTGATGTTGCTGGTGTTGGTGCTGACGCTGGTCGACAGGTTGCTCGCATCCGTCGACAAGGACGTGATGTTGCTCGTGTTCGTGCTGACGCTGGTCGACAGGTTGCTCACGCCCGTCGACAGCGACGTGACGTCGTCGCACGCCAGGCCCGCATTCGGGTCGGTCGCGTCGACCGAACTACACGTGACGGCTTCTGCCTTTCGCGCATAGAACGTCGGCAACGCCGCGATGAACGGAGCGGCGCCGGACCAGATGACTCCGATCGATGCAAGAAGGCTGTACAGCAGCCCTTTCCGGCTCCCCGCGACCGCGCGGCGCCGCATGATTTGTGCCGGTGCGACGATGCGTGCCTGCAAGTACTTGCCGAGGCCCTTGCGGCCCACGCGGATCGTGATCTTCGTCATTGCAATGTTCCCCGCCCAAAAAAGCTTCGGGCTGTTACCTCAAGGTGGCGGAAGGTAACATTCGCTTTTCACAGTGACAATGATCTCAATTCCCTACGGGAAAACACCCATACACATTTGAACAAATATTTGTCCGAACGCAATTTCGGCCTCTATCCGGCCATCGGCCACAATCGGCGGATGAGCAGCAATTTTTTTGCCGGCGCGGTGTTGGCCCTGGCTAGTACCGCGGCCGCCGCGCAAGCCGTCGCGCCATCGCGTCCCCCGCAAAATTTGTTACCCGAGGCCGCGGCCAGCGTGGGCGTGAAGCGGTGCCTGCCAGCCATCTCCCGTTTGTCGGCGCTTGCGATCGCCGGTTCGCGGTCGCACGACATCCTCATGGACTGGGACCACGCGAACCCTGACGCAGGCCCGTTCTTTTCGCTGCTGGGCGTCGATTTCGGCACGCAGTCGGCAGCGGCGACGATCACCGTCATCCCGCAGTCCGACGGCAGCTGCACGCTTTCCGCCGAGCGGATTTCCGTGGCCCCGTACACGTGCCAGAGCATCGCGCAGGTCGAGTTGAAGGGGTACAAGGTCGCGCAACTGTTGCCGAATTTCCACGTTTACACGCCCGCCGGGATGCCCGGCGAATCCGTGTCCCTGATCGACTCGCCTCCGAGCTGCCTGGTGATCCGCCGTCACGTTCAGTACGGATGGAAAGCGCAGCGCTGAACCGATGAGCAGTGCCCGCCGGGACGGCCTTCGCGTGGGGATCACGATCGGCCTGCAGGCTGAAGACGAGAGTCTGTGGTCGAACGGCATCAAGCAGAACGCCGTCTACCTGGCCGAGGCGCTTCGGCGCTGCCCTTCGGTCGAAGCCGTGACGCTCGTGAACACGACCGCCGTCGCCGTCACGCCGAAGCTGCCATGGGATCTCGATCGCTGGCCGACCGTCTCGCTTGCCGATGCGTGCGGCAGTGTCGACGTGCTCGTCGAGTTGGGCGGCCAGGTCGATGCGCAGGCGACGCGCCGGCTCCATGACCGGGGCGCGAAGCTCGTGTCGTATTGCTGCGGATCCGAATACGTCCACGCCATGGAGGCCATCCTGTTCGATCGCCCGCTCTGGGGCTTCGACCTGTTCGTCAACCGAGAGTACGACGACATCTGGATGGTCCCGCAAGTCGCGAACATCAGCGGCGGGTATTTCACGACGCTGCGAAGGCGGCCCGCGCGCATCGTGCCTTTCGTGTGGGACCCGGTGTTCCTCGAACAAAGGGCCGCTTCGCTTCCCGGCCAGGGGTGCTACGCGCCGCGGCCGGGTCCGCGCCGGATCAGCGTGATGGAACCCAACCTCGACGTCGTGAAGTTCTGCCTGTATCCGGCCCTGATCGCGGACCTCGCATACCGGCACAAGCCGGAGGCGATCGCGCTGCTTCAGGTCGCGAATGCGCAGGAGCTGGCAACAGGCAGCCACGAATTCCAGGTGGCGATGCGGCACCTGGACCTCGTGCGCGACCACAAGGCGGTCTTCCTCGGCACCCATCCCACGCCGGACTTCCTTGCGCAGTACACGGACGTCGTCGTGTCGCATCAATGGGAAAACCCGCTGAACTACCTCTACCTCGAAGTGTGCTGGCAGGGCTACCCCTTCGTGCACAACGCGGCGCTGTGTGCCGACCTCGGCTACTACTACCGAGGCAACGATATCGACGAAGGATGCGAGCGGCTGCTCGAAGCGCTCGAGCGGCATGATGCCGGTGCCCGCGGCTATCGCGAAAGCCAGCGCGAGGCGATCGCGCGCTTCCTGCCCTCGAACCCGGAAGTGACGAAGACTTATTCGGATCTGCTCGAAAGCGTGGTGCGCCCATGAGCGGACGCGAACGGTTGCGCATCGGCATCACGATCGGGCTGCAGCACGCGGCAGAGTCGCTGTGGTCGAACGGCATCAAGCAAAACGCCGTGTTTCTCGCCGATACGCTGGCGAATTGCCCTCGGGTGGAATCGGTCCGGCTGGTAAATACCACGGCGATTCCCGTCTCGCCCGCGCTGCCGTGGGACCTGACACGCTGGCCGACGTTCTCTTTCGACGAGGCCAAGGACGACCTGGACGTTTTGATCGAGCTCGGCGGCCAGATCGATGGCGCGCAGACCGCCTATCTGCACGACAAGGGCTCGAAGCTCGTGTCCTATTGCTGCACCACCGAGTACGTCCTGTTCATGGAAGCGGTGCTGTTCGGCCGGAAGATGTGGGGGCCGAATCCCTTCATCAACCAGCACTACGACGACATCTGGGTCATTCCGCAGGCGGTGGACATCAGCGGCGCTTATTTCGGTGGCCTTCGGCGCCGCGCGGTCAAGACGGTTCCGTTCGTCTGGAGCCCGGTGTTCCTCGAGGAGCGCGCCGCGGGCCTGCCCGAGGGCGGCCGGTATCGCCCAAGGCCCGGTCCGCGCCGGCTCACGGTGATGGAGCCGAACATCGACGTCGTGAAGTTCTGCCTCTACCCCGCGCTGATCGCGGAGGAGGCTTACCGCGCACGCCCGCAGTCGATCGAGCTGCTGCAGGTCACCAATGCGGAAAGGCTCGCCGTCCACAACCGCGAGTTCATCGCGCTCATGAACCAGCTGGACATCGTGCGCGACCACAAGGCCGTGTTCCTCGGCCGGCACGAGACGCCGGTGTTCCTTGCGCAAAACACCGACGTCGTCATCTCGCACCAGTGGGCCAACCCGCTGAATTATTTCTACCTCGAAGCCTGCTGGCAGGGTTATCCGCTGGTGCACAACGCCGACCTTTGCCGCGAGCTCGGCTACCCTTACCCCGCCAACGATGTCGACGCCGGATGCACCGCGTTGCTGCGCGCCATCGACACCCATGACGAGGACGCGGCCGCCTACATGCGTCGCCAGCGCGACGCGATCGCGCGATTTCTCCCAACCCATCGCGACAATGTCGCGACCTACGAAGCCTTGCTGGCGCAATTGCCGTGAAGGAAAAAAAGATCAACGTCGGCATCTCCGTCGCATACACGGACAGCACGAACATCTGGAACAGCGGGCTCAACCAGAACCTCGCCTTCCTCGTGCTGCTGCTTCGCCGCGTCCCGGAAATCGGCGAGGTGTTCCTGCTCGACCAGGGAGCCGGGCAATTGCCTGCGGGCATGGGATTCGACGCACTCGGCGTGCGGCTCGTGAAACCGGCCGACGTGACCTTCGGCATCGATCTGGTGATCGAAGTCGGCGCCAGCCTGCCGCTGGAATGGCTGCGGCACGTGCGTGCATTGGGCGCGCGCATCGTGACGTTTTTCGTGGGGAACTCTTACGTGTCCCAGGCGGAGCCGCCGGTTTTCCAGCAGCCGGGCGGCACCACCTTCGTCGGCACGCCCTGGCACGAGATCTGGACGCTGCCGCAGCATGCGAAGACCAGCGCCGCGCTGCTCGAATGCGTCGGCCGCGTCCCGGTGCACATCGTCCCGCACATCTGGTCGCCGATATTCCTGCGCCGGCAGGCGGAGGAACTCGCGCTTGCGGGCCACCACTTCGGGTTCCGGCCGGAGACCGCACGCCCGGGATGGCGCGCCGCGATCTTCGAGCCGAACATCTCCGTGGTGAAGTCCTGCGTCATCCCGATGCTCGCGTGCGACCACGCCTTTCGCACGCGCCCGCAGTCCGTCCAATACATGATGGTGCTCAACTCGGTGCACATGAAGGAGCACACCACTTTCAACCGCTTCGCGTCGCACCTGGAGCTCACGCGCGCCGGCAAGGCAAGCTTCGAGCCGCGCATCGCCTTCGCCGAATGCATGGCGGTCCACGGGATGAACGCCGTCGTGTCGCACCAGTGGGAGAACTCGCTGAACTATGCGTACTACGACGCGCTGTACGGCGGCTATCCGCTGGTCCACAACTCCGATGTCCTGCGCGACGCCGGCGTCGGCATCCACTATCCCGGTTTCGAGGCGAAGAAAGCCGGCCAGGCGCTCGTGCAGGCGTGGGAGCGCGAACCCGGCACATGGAGCCGCTACCGCGACGACGCGATGCGTTTCCTGCGCACCGTCGCGCCGGACCACGCCCCGAACGTCGCCGCATTCCGCGATCGCATCGTCACCTTGATGGAGGGCCGGCCATGAGCGCGCCCGCGCGCAAGCTCCGCGTCGGTGTCACCCTGAACCTGCGCCAGGGCCACCAGTCGATCTGGGAGAACGGCATCTTCCAGAACTGCGCGTTCCTCGTGCAACTGTTCCAGCGCTCACCCGCCGTCGGCCGGGCGGTGCTCGTGAACGCCGGCGATGCCGAAGCGCCCGCCGACGCGATGATGCTCAAGGATGCGGGCTTTGCGGTGATCAGCCTTGCCGAGGCCATGCAGTCGCTGGACGTCCTCTTCGAGATGAGCGCGCTCGTTCCCGAGGACTGGGTTGCCCAGTTCCGCAGGCGCGGAGGCCGCATCGCCATGATGAAGGTCGGCAACGACTACGTCATCGACATCGAGCGCGCGATGTTCGACAAGCCAAGCGGCTGGCTCATCAGCGACAAGCAGTACGACGCCATCTGGACACTGCCGCAGTACCAGGGCATCTGCAAGGACTATTTCGAGCTCACGGCGCGCGCGCCGGTGCGCATCCTGCCGCACCTGTGGACGCCCTACTTCTTCGACAAGGGCATTGCGTCGCTGCCCGCCGGCATCGAGTTCGGCTACCGCCCGGGGCGCGAGCGCTGGCGCGTGTGCTGCTTCGAGCCGAACGTGTGCATGGTGAAGACGAGCTTCATCCCCATGCTCGCGATCGAGGAGGCGTACCGCGCGCAACCCGCCTTCCTGGAATCCGCGCGGCTCCTGAACACGCTGCACATGAAGGACCACGCGCAATTCGCGAGCTTCGCGCGGCAGCTGGACATCGTGAATCACGGGCTCGCGAGCTTCGAAAGCCGGTTCGCCGTGTACGAATACATGTCCCATTACGGCGACTGCATTGTGTCGCACCAGTGGGAGAACGCGCAGAACTACGTCTATTACGAGGCCCTGTACGGCGGCTACCCGCTCGTGCACAACTCGCCGCTGCTGCGAGGCGTGGGCTACTACTACCCCGATTTCGATTGCAAGGCGGGCGGCCAGGCCCTGCTGCGGGCTTTCCGCGAGCACGACGGCAATCTTCCCGAGTACCGGCAGCAGGCGAAGGATGTGCTCGCGGGCCTCGATGTCGCCAACCCGGCGAACATCGAGACGTACACGCGCGAGCTGCTCGCGCTCTTTCCCCCGGGCTAGGCGCGCGAGCATCCATTTCGGCACGCCCTGTGCCGTGACGCATTCAGTCCCAACGTGGCGGGTCGCTGCCCGGCGGCATCGACGGGCGCACCCATCGGGCGGGCGTGCGCTCGAGCATCGCGCTGTGGCGCAAGCCTTTGAGCTCGCCGAAGCCCGATGGCGTGACTTCGGTGTACGGCTCGAAATCCGGCTTCGAGATTTTGAATCCATCGCTTACGCGACCGAGCGATCGAATCCAGTGCCCTGTCTGCGCGAGCGACAACTGCACGTGCCAGCTGCCGCCTTCGAGCTGCTGCCTGCGCAACGCGGCGCTCGCACCCATCGCGATGAGATAACCCGTCGCTTCATCGAGGATCTGCATCGGCAACGGCCTGGGTTTGCCATCGCCGAACGCTTCACCCTCCGCATGATTGAAGCCCATCGCCGTCTGCACGAGTGAATCGAAACCACGACGCGATGCCCACGGCCCTTGCGTACCGTAAGCGGTGAGCGAAACGCAGACGATGCCGGGCCGCTTTGCAGCAAGGTCTTGCGCCCCATAACCCAGCTCGCGCAATCCGCCTGGCCGATAGCCTTGCACGAACACATGCGCCTGCTGCACCAGCGCATCCATCGCTGCGCGGCCTTCATCGGATCGCAAGTCCACATGCACGGATCGTTTGCCGCGACTCGTATCCGCAATGGCTTCGATGTTCGGCAGATGCGGCGAATTCACGAGCATCACGTCCGCGCCATACGCAGCGAGCGCGCGACCGCCGACGGGCCCCGCGAGGATGCGCGTGAGATCCAGCACCTTGATGCCTTCGAGCGGGCGCTGATCGAGCGCCAGCGGCGGCAATTCAATTCGGGGCGCATCGCCGATTCGCTCGATGGTGAAAAGAGGCTGCGATGCGATCACGCTGCCCTGCTGCATCGCATCCCATTGCACGAAGGTGCGCAGCGCCGTCGCGACGAGCCTTGCATCGGCCATCGTGGCCTCGAAGTCGATGGCGTCCCACGACATCAGCGCCTCTTGCGCGTCTTCTCGTTTCGCAGTCGCAGGATCGAGCCCGAGCAGCCGCAGCGCGCCGTCGCGGTGATGTTTGAAATTGGCGTGGATGCGAACCCAGCCGTCCTTGCACCTATACAGGCCGGAGAACGCATCCCACAGCTCGGGCACGCGACCGTCGATCGCGAACCAGCCTGTGCATTCGAGCGCGGCGTGAACCATGTCCACGCTCACGCGCTGGCGGGGTGCGCCGCGCGCGTGGCCCAGCTCGCAAGCGGCCAGTGCCGCCGCAGCGATCGTCGATTGCGCCGCGTTGCCGACGGCGAAAGAAGATGGGAGCACCGGGTCTTGCCCGGTGAGGTGGACGAA
>DATJJL010000383.1:0-5131 GCA_035492155.1 Ramlibacter sp.
AACTGGATGAACTCCATGTTCGTCACGCGGCAGCCCGCGCGCCACGCAGTCGCGATGCCGTCGCCTGTGGCGGTATCGGGATTGGTCGTGTAGAGATATACCTTGCCCGCACCGCCAGTGGCGAGGATGGTGTGCGGCGCGCGGAAGGTGACGACCTCGTCGGCGTCTTCGTCGAGCGCGTAAAGACCGAGGCAGCGCTGCGGCTCCTCCGCCGACATGCCCAGCTTGCGCGTGGTGATCAGGTCCACGAGCATGTAGTTCTCGAACACCGTGATGTTCGGCGTGCGCTTCACGCGTTCGATCAGCGTCTGCTGCACGGCTGCGCCGGTGGCGTCCGTCACGTGCACGATGCGGCGCGCGCTGTGACCGCCTTCGCGTGTGAGGTGCAGGTGCCCGTTCTCCTGCGAGAAGGGCACGCCAAGCTCGCGCAGCCACTCGATGCTTTCGGGCGCGTGCTCGACGACGAAGCGCGTCGCGTCGAGCTGCGACAGGCCCGCGCCTGCGACCAGCGTATCGTCCACGTGCGACTGGAAGCTGTCGTCCTCGGCCATCACGGCAGCGATGCCGCCCTGGGCCCAGCCGCTGGAGCCGTCGCTCATCGAGCGCTTGGTGAGGATCGCCACGCGATGCGTCGGCGCGAGATGCATTGCGGCAGTGAGGCCCGCGAGGCCGCTGCCGACGATGACGACGTCAAAATCTTTCATGCTTTATGCCGGCTGGTAAGAGAGCCGGACGTAAATGGGTGCGTAGGCTTCGGCCTGCGTCACCTCGATGAGGGTTTCCTTGGCGAGCTCCAGCATCGCGATGAACGTGACGATCAGCACCGGCATGCCGCGCGAAACATCGAAGAGATTTTCGAACTCGATGAACTTGCGGCCCTGCAGCTTGCGAAGGACGATGGACATGTGCTCGCGCACCGACAGCTCCTCGCGCGTGATCTTGTGGTGCTGCACGAGTTTGGCGCGCTTGATGATGTCGCGCCAGGCTTCCTGCAGGTCGATCACGTTCACGTCCGGAAAGCGCGGCTGCAGCGACTGTTCAATGTAGACCTGTGCACGCAGCACGTCGCGGCCGATCTGCGGCACTTCGTTCAGGCGCGCCGCGGCGAGCTTCATCTGCTCGTATTCGAGCAGGCGGCGCACGAGTTCGGCGCGCGGGTCTTCCGCCTCTTCGCCTTCGGCCGTCTTCTTCGGCGGCAGCAGCATGCGCGACTTGATCTCGATGAGCATCGCGGCCATCAGCAGATATTCGGCAGCGAGCTCCAGATTGCGAGTGCGGATCTCCTCGACGTACACCAGGTACTGGCGCGTCACCGCAGCCATCGGTATGTCGAGGATGTTGAAGTTCTGCTTGCGGATGAGGTAGAGCAGCAGGTCCAGCGGACCTTCGAAAGCTTCGAGGAAGATCTCGAGCGCATCGGGCGGGATGTACAGGTCGGTCGGCAGGGCGAACAGCGGTTCGCCATAGAGCTTGGCCAGCGCCACCTGGTCCACTACGTGAGGCATGGTTTCGAGCACCGGCTCCGGCACTTCGGGCAAAGTCGCCTCGCCGGTTGCGTCGATCACTTCGTCGGTTCCGTCTGGTAGACGTAAGGCTTTTGCGCGACCTGGGCGGCGCGGAACTCACGCCATGCGTCCAGGTTCACCATCTTGTCCCACCAGATTGCGCGGCCGGCGCGCTGTTGCGCCTCGAGATCGGGCTTGCGCTGCTTGAGATCCGAAATGAAGTTCGTGATGTCGGAGTTGTAGTCGGGGCGGCGGAAGATCTTCAGGAGGAACGACATGCTCTTCTCTCTCGGAATCGGACGGTTTCAGGGATTTTAGCGGCCGGGCGACAATGTGTTCGTTCTAGGCCGCCGCGACTTCCGGCGAAGGGATGTTCGCGCGCAGCTCAGCGCCGAATCCGGATCGCTCGATGAGGCCTTGCGGTTGCTCGTGCAGGTTCTCCAGGTGCAGCGTGCCGCCGCGAACCAGCGCGGCCTTGTGCAATTGCCGCAAGGCATCGAGGCCCGACGTGTCGAGCTGCACGAGGTGCTTGCAGTCGACGATCACGACGGGCTCCCGCGGGCCTCGTTCCACGGCCTGCACGACCTCGTCGATCTTCGCGACAGCGCCAAAGAAAAGCGCGCCGTACAGCTCGTAGTGGATCACCGCGCCTTCCTCGCGCACCTGCCTGATCGAAAAGAGCGAGCTCATGCGGCGGATAAAAAGGCCGCACGCGGTCAGCAGGCCCACTTGCACGGCCACCGTGAGATCGAACACCACCGTGAGGAAGAACGTTCCGAGCAGCAGCACCCGGTAATGCATGCTGAAGCGCTTGAGGTGCACGAACTCCTGCCACTCGCCCATGTTGAATGCGACGAACAGCAAGATGCCCGAGAGCACCGACAGCGGCACCAGCAGCGCGAGCTTCGCCGCGGCCAGCACGATGATCGCCAGCGTGATCGCATGCACGATGCCGGCGATGGGCGTCGACGCGCCGGCGCGGATGTTGGTCACCGTGCGGGCGATCGTGCCGGTGGCGGGCATGCCTCCGAAGAACGGCACGAGGAAATTGGCGACGCCTTGCGCCATCAGCTCCTGGTTCGGGTCATGCCGCGGCGTGGGACTCAACTGGTCGGAGACGCGAGCGCACAGCAGCGACTCGATGGCGCCGAGCGCAGCGATCGTGATCGTCGGCGTTACCAGCAGCTTGACGGTGCCCCACGAGAACTCGGGCAGCACCAGCGGCGGCAAGCCTTGCGGGATCGAGCCGAAGCGCGTGCCTATCGTCTCGACCGGAAGCTGGAAATACCAGGAGAACAGCGTCAGCGTGACGAGTGCGACGACGGGCCCCGGCAGGCGGCGATTGAACGCCGCGGCTGTCTTCACGCCCGGCAGGTCGATCGCGGCCTGGATCGGCGAGCGGTCGCTCCACAGGCGCGGCCAGATGAAAAGCCCGAGCACGCACACCGCGCCGAGCCCGAACGAATACGGATTGAAAGTGGCTATGTGCCGGCTCATCACGGCGATCTGCGCGAAGAAGTCGGCGGGCATCTTCGGCACGGCGAGCCCCAGCCAATCCTTCAGCTGCGACACCGCGATCAGCACGGCGATGCCGTTCGTGAATCCGATGACGATGCTCACGGGGACGTAGCGCACCAGGCGTCCGAGGCGAAAGAATCCCGCGACGAAAAGCAGCACGCCGGCGCAGCTGGTGGCGATCAGCAGGTTCGCCAGGCCGAAGCGGTCCTGGATGCCATACACGATCACGATGAACGCGCCGGCCGGCCCGCCGATCTGCACGTTCGAGCCGCCCAGTCCCGCGATGACGAGGCCCGCGATGATCGCGGTCCACAGGCCCGCCTCCGGCTTGAGCCCGGAGGCGATCGCAAAGGCCATGGCGAGCGGCAGGGCGACGATGCCGACGGTGACGCCGGCGCCCAGGTCGCGCAGGAAATGCTCGCGGTTGTAGCCGCGCAAGGCGTCCACGATCCGCGGACGGAAACTGAATGAGAGGTTCAAGAAGGGCTCCGGAAGTCGTGCTGCGATGAAACGTCAGCGCGATTCCGGCGGGCCGCAGTGGTGCAGCCTCGTGATGAAGCGCTTGCGGCGCGAGAGTTGGAGCGGCACTCTGCCCATGGGATGAGTTTACGCCTGCCCATGCGAAGGGCGCTTGAGAAAAATCAGTCGCTCTTGCCGGGGAGCACGGCGCTTGCGGCGCTGCCCACGGCCTTCACCGTGCCGACGGTTGCATCGACGGCCAGGCTCGCGCCCGTCGCGGCCACTCCGACCGCGGTGCTCGCCACGCTGACGACGGCGCAGCCGCTGGCCATGGCGCAGGCGAGGGCAAGGAGGGCGAGAAGGCGGGTACTGCTGGGCATTGCGCAACTCTAGCAGGGCAGTGTGCGCATCCAGACCGAAGATTGAAAAACGATCGGCCCATGTCCGCTAAAAACCAACGGCCGCCGGAATTAACCGGCGGTGCTGATTCAACTGGACACCAAAATGCCATCGCTGGCTACGCGCAGGGAGACTTTCGAGGAAGACTGCTCGGGCCAAGGGAGTTCCGCGGCGATATCCGCGGCGGCCTTGACGGCGGCTTTCCTGAACGGCATAGGCGCCGTGCGCCGCTGCCTGTCACGGCGACAGCGCGTACCCGAGCGGGCCGAGGTCGAACTCGAAGGCTGAGAAGCTTCCGCGCGAAGCGATTCAGCGCACGCGCATGCCCGGCGTCGCACCCGGCGTGGGCTCCAGCACGTAGATGCCCGCATTCGCCTTTTCGTCGGCGTGGCTCGCGGCCAGCACCATGCCTTCGCTCACGCCGAACTTCATCTTGCGCGGCGCGAGGTTCGCGACGAGCACAGTGAACTTGCCAACGAGCTGCTCGGGCTTGTAGGCCGACGCGATGCCCGAGAACACGTTGCGCATGCGGCCTTCGCCGGCGTCGAGCGTGAGCTGCAACAACTTCGTCGATCCTTCGACGGCCTTGCATTCGACGATCTTCGCGATGCGCAAATCGACCTTCGCGAAATCGTCGATCTTGATTTCGGGCGCGAGCTCTTCGCCACCGGGCACGACCTTGGGCTCTTCGGCCGGCTCGAAGAGCGCGTCGACCTGCTTCATATCCACACGCTGCATGAGGTGCTTGTACTCGCCGACGACGTGACCTTCTCCCAGCGGCGTTGCGGCGTTGGACCAATCGAGCGGCGCGCATTGCAGGAATGCCTGCGCGTGTTGCGCAAGCTCGGGCAGCACGGGTTTCAGGCAAGCGGTGAGCACCTTGAATGCTTCGATGCATTCACTGCACACGACGGCGGCCTCCGCACCTTTGCCTTCCTTCACGAGCTTCCACGGTGCGGCGGAATCGAAGCGCAAATTCACCTCGTCGGCGAAAGCCATGATCTCACGCAGCGCCTTGCCGTATTCGCGCGTTTCGTAAAGGCCCTTCACGCTCTCGACGAGCTGCGCGGGCTTGAGCTGCGCGACGTTGCTCTTCACGAGCTTGCCGTCCGGCAGGAACTTCACGGCGCGGCTGGCGATGTTCACGTACTTGCCGATCAAATCGGCATTCACACGCGCGACGAAATCATCGGGATTGAAGTCGACGTCCTCGACCTTCGCGTTCAACTTGGCCGCGATGTAGTAGCGCA
>DATJJL010000384.1:0-2844 GCA_035492155.1 Ramlibacter sp.
GTGCACGAAGCGGACCATACCTCGTCACGCTCGCTGCAAGCGTAGTGACGCGATCTTGGTCACTAGCGGCTACGCGGCCTTCGCCGCCCCGGCGTCCACCTTCGCGCAAAAATCTTCCATCTTGGCGACTTCCATTCCCAGAGCCGGATTGGCGTTCCTGCGGAGCACATCCTGGCATGCATCGATCAGGCAACTCTTGAATATTGCAGCCGCAAACACTTGCGCGCTCCCATTGTTCTTGCCCTTGATCGGCCGCTGCAATGACCACGCCATCATGCGCAGATCGGTGGGACCGTTGATTGCGTCGGCCTGTGCAGCCCTGATCACCACGCCAAACCTGAGAGCCAGGTCTTCGCTTGCCACGCCATCCTTGAATTCCTGAAGCACGCCACTGACGACGTACTTGTGCATTCCGGTGATCAGAGAATCGACCGACTCCGTTGGATGCGCAGCCCCGTAGGCGGCAACCATGGGAATGAAGTGACTCGCAAACATTTTTCCGGCCGCGCGCACGGAATTGTTCGCAAGCGGGCGAGCCGCATCGGCAAAGGCACTGATCACGTCGCGCAGTGGGGAAAAATCGGCGGCGCTCCAGTCGACGGGCGACGTTCCGCCGCCCACGGAATTGATGAAAGTGCCAAGCATCTCCTCGAGCTCCGCTGGAGAGCCGGGTTGCAGATTCAGGAATTTCGTCTTGACGTCCTGCGCCGTCACGGCCGGAAGGTTCACCCGAGGTTCTTCAGCCTCGTCGATCTGCACCCTGTGGGATGTCAGCCGCCGTCCCGGCGAAACGTGGACCTCATCCGCCTTGTCGATCGGCTTGTGTTCCTCTTCTTCGTGTCTGGGCACCTCGTGCGATGCCGGCAGAGCGCGGCTTGAGCCAGGGACATTGGTGAGCATCGTTCCTTCTCCCGAAACCAACTTGGTAACGAAGAGCCGATGCGAGTTCCAACCGCGGCCCGCCGGCCGCGCCGTCAAACCTCCAGCCACTCCTTGCGCACGTAGGCATCCGCACGCAGGCTGTCTGGCGTGCCCTCGAAGACGATGCTGCCGTGGCCCATCACGAGCGCGCGGTCGGATATGCGCATCGCGATCGTCAGCTTCTGCTCGATCAGCAGCACGGAGATGCCGCGCTCCTTGAGCTTCTTGAGGTATTCGCCCACGAGCTCGACGATTTTCGGCGCGAGGCCTTCGGTCGGCTCGTCGATGATGATGAGCGCCGGGTCGCCCATCAGCGTGCGGCACAGCGTGAGCATCTGCTGTTCGCCGCCCGAAAGCACGCCCGCCTCCGTGTGCTGCCGCTCCTTCAGGCGCGGGAACATCTCGTACATGTCGTCGAAGGTCCAGCGGCCTTTTTGTTTCGCGCCCTTCTGCCCGAGCATCAGGTTCTGGTGCACGGTGAGCTTCGGGAAGATGTCGCGGTTCTCGGGCACGTAGCCGATGCCGAGGTGCGCGATCTCGTAGGGTTTGCAGCCGATGGTGTGCCTGCCCTTCCAGTCGATGGTGCCGGTGCAATTGACCATGCCCATGATTGCCTTGGCCGTCGTCGACCGGCCCGACCCATTGCGCCCAAGCAGCGCGACGATCTCGCCTTCGCGCACATCGAAATGCACGCCGTGCAGCACGTGGCTCTTGCCGTAGAAGGCGTGAAGGTTCTCGACGCGCAGCATCAGTGCACTCCCGCCTGGGCCTCGGCCACCGAGGAGCCGAGATAGGCCTCCTGCACCTTCGCGTTTGCGCGAACCTTCTCGGGCGTGTCGAAGGCGATGACCTCGCCATACACCACGACCGCGATCTTGTCGGCCAGGCCGAAGACGACACCCATGTCGTGTTCCACCGTGAGCAGCGTCTTGCCCGCGGTCACTTCCTTGATCAACTCGATGAAGCGCTTCGTCTCGCTCTTGCTCATGCCCGCCGTGGGTTCGTCCAGCAGGATGACATTGGCACCACCCGCGATCGTGATGCCCACCTCGAGCGCACGCTGTTCCGCATACGTGAGGTTCATCGCAAGCACGTCGCGCTTCTTGTCCAGGCGGATCATCGCGAGCAGCTGCTCGGCGCGCTCGTTTGCATCGTCGAGATCCGCGAGGAAGCGCAGGAAGGTGTACTTGTAGCCCAGGCTCCACAGCACGCCGCAGCGCAGGTTCTCGAAGACCGACAGCCGCGGAAAGATGTTCGTGATCTGGAAGCTGCGCGACAGGCCGAGGCGGTTGATCTCGAAAGGCTTCTTGCCGTCGATGCGCTGACCGTTCAGGATCACCTCGCCGCTGGTGGGCGCGAAGCGGCCGGAGATCAAATTGAACAGCGTGGACTTGCCCGCGCCGTTCGGCCCGATGACGGCCACGCGTTCGCCTTGCGCGACGGCGAGGTTGCAGCCGCGAATGATCTCGGTGCGGCCGAAGCTCTTGCGCAGGTCCTTCAGTTCGAGCGCGTGAGTGGTGGCTGCGTTCAAAGCGCTCCCCTCCGCTTCATTTCCTTTTCGATGAACTCCTGGATCTCGCCCCACTGGCGCGCGAAGTGCCGACGCGCGACCTCGAACATGAACAGGCCCGTGAACATCACGAAAGCACAGCCGAACCAGCTGCCGGCGCTCTGTGCGTTGAGCGTCGAGCCGAGGAAGGTGAGCTGCGGCCCAAGAGCCGCATTGAGCTTGAGGTGATAAACCATCTCGATCATCCCCGCCGCGCCGAGCAGCACGATGAGCGCTGTCACGCCCAGCGCGAGATAGCTCACCGACAACTCCTTGAGCCGCCCGAACGATGCAACGCGCAGGTTCATCATGATCAGGCTCGCGATGCCGCCGGGCGCATACATCACCATGAAGAGGAACACGAGGCCGAGATA
>DATJJL010000385.1:0-16976 GCA_035492155.1 Ramlibacter sp.
GCTTACTCTTCGCGCCAGTACGCGTACGTCCACGCGCGCTCGAAGCCGCAGCGCTTGTACACGCGCGTGGCAACGTCGTTTGCGACCTCCACCTGCAGCACGATGCGATCGTGATCTCGCCGGATCGCTTCGCGTGCCAGCGCAGCCAGCACGCGCGTGGCGAGCCCCTTGCCGCGATGCGCGAGCGCCGTGCGCATGCCGTGAATGCTCGCCCAGCCATGACCGAAAGCGAGCACGCCGCCCGCGATCACTTCGCTGCCCTCGCGGACCCCGGCGAAAAGCGAGCCTTTCGCGCGCGTGAGCGTCGCCACGCGGCTGGCGCCATCGACAAGATCGAAACCTTCACCGAGGAACACGCGGGTCCATGCATCGTTTGGTTCGGTGGCGATTTCAACGCTGCCGTCTGCAACGCAAGCCACGTCATGCGCCATCGCGACCATCACCTGCGTCGGCTGCTTCGGGGGCAAGCCGAGACGATGCAATTCGCTTTCGACCGCTCGCATCGCCGGCAACTGCGGCACGCGGAAGTTCGGCGCAATGCCGCGCACGCGGTAACGCTCGAAGATGTGCGCCACCGCATCTGCGTCGGGCTCGTCATGCGAAAGCGGCACTGCACTGCGCGCGCGATTGACGGTGACATCGTCATATGCGACGAGCCAGCCGTTCAACTCTTCCACCTCGCGAGGTGCGACGGCGGCAACGGTTGCGCGCTCGATTCGTTCGACATCCGACTCGTTCATTGCCCGATCAGTGTAGCCGCCGCGCCGGATCAGAATTTGTTGGCGACGCCCTTTTCCAACACGGCCGCCGTGCTGGTCAGCCCGAGCGCCGTCGTATCCAGTTGCGCGCCCAGCGTCTGCAGCGCCACGAGGTTCGCGGCCGTCATACCGTCGCCGGCACCGTTCGGCCCCATCACTTCGGCGAACTTGGCGCCGGCTTGCGCCTGCAGGCTTTCGACCACGGAGACGGCCGCTACCACGGCACCGAGCCCCGAGGGCGACGACGTTGTCGAAGAAGTTGCAGGCGTGATGGACAGGGCAGGGGAAGTTGCAGCGATGTTGGCCATGGGCGAATCTCCAGCGGATGGAATGGGTCAAACGGAGCGGCGTTGCGCGACGTAGCGCGACACCGGATTGGAAGGAGTGGCTTGCGCGACCTTGCGTTCCACTTCTTCCTGGACGAGGCGAAGTTTTTCGCGAACGCTGCGCTGCACCGTTTCGACTGCGGCGTCGCCTTCCGCGCGGCGCAGCGCTTCGAGTCCACTGGCAGTCGACATGCCGGCCGCGGCCAGCGCCTGCGCGCTGCGCTCGAGGGCCCTGCGCGCTTGATCGATGATCCGGTGCGGGTCCAGGTGGCTCAGGTCTTCCTGCGGATTCATGGTGCCTCCAGGGGCTGTCGATGTGCTTTAAGTGACGGCGGCGGCGAACCGGTTCCATGCATCCGCGCACGCGCCGGGAAACGAATTGTTTTTTAGGTAGCATGCCAACCTGCAATCAATATATTCAGGAGACATTCATGCGTTTCGGGCTTGCTCCCGTTCTTCTGCTTGCCGCGTTTCCGGCGGTGGCCGCCGAAATCGTCATCGGGCAGTCGGCGCCTCTTTCCGGCTCCAATGCGGAACTGGGCAATGACATCCGCAACGGCGCGCTCGCCTATTTCAAGAAGGTGAACGACGCCGGCGGGCTGCCGCAAGGAAAGATCCGTTTCGTCACTTTGGACGACAAGAACCAGACCAAGCTCTCCGAAGAAAACACGAAGAAGCTCGTGAACGAAGAGCGTGTTGTCGCGCTGTTCGGTTATGCGTCGTCCACGCTCAGCATCCCGGCGATGCCCACCGTCGCGCAGATGAAGGTGCCGTTCTTCGCTCCTTTCACGGGTGCCGACACGATTCGCAAGCAGAACGATTACGTTTACACCGTTCGTTCAAGCTATGCCGACGAGATCGGCAAGATCGTGAACTTCTGGGGCAACCTGGGCAGCACGCGCGTCGCGGTCCTGCACTACGACGACAAGGTCGGCAAGGAAAACTACGACACCGTCGCGCAAGCGCTCAAGAAGTTCGGCAGCACTCCGACTTCGATCGCCGTCAAGCGCAACACCGACGTTGCCGCCGAACAGGTGAAGCAAGTGCTGGACGCCAATCCGAACGTCCTGCTCGTCACCACGTCGTATGCGCCCGCTGCGCAGCTGGTGAAGCAGCTCAAGGGTTCAGGAAAGCAGTACATGGTCACGAGCTTGTCGTTCGCGGGTGCGAGCCAGCTCGGCAAGGCACTCGGGCCTGATGCCACGGGAGTTTCCGTTGCCATCGACGTGCCGGCCCCGCGCGCGCAGACGATCCCGGTCGTTCATGAATGCACCGAAGCCTGGGCTGCCGCAGGCCAGAAGGAGCCGATGTCGGTGACTGCGATGGAATCGTGCATCGCCGCGAAAGTGCTGGTCGAGGGAATGAGGCACGCCGGCAAGGAAGTCACGCGTGCGTCACTGCAACATTCCCTGGACGGCCTCGGCCGCTATGACGCCGGCGGCTATGTCGTGCAGTTCAAGCCCGGCTCGCACTACAGCGGCACCTTCGTGAGCATCGCGTTGCTCACGCCCAGCGGCGAAGTGCGGGAGTGATCGGCGGCGCGACGCCGGTGCTCAGCGCATCACCGGCTCGTCGGGCAGCTCGTTCGGGTTGGCTTCGCCCGGCGCGAGCGGAAAGTGAAGCTCCAGCAGCGAGGTGACCGCGTCGATGGCCTGCGTGAGGCCTTCCTCGTAGCGGCCTGCGCGGAATGCGCCTTGCATCGTCCCGACGATTCGTTGCCATTCGCCCGCGGGCACACATGACGTGAGGCCGCGGTCCGCGACGATCTCGATCGCGCGTTCGGCCACGAGCAAGTAGATCAACACGCCGTTGTTGTGCTGCGTGTCCCACACGCGCAGCTTGCCGAAGAGGGCGACTGCGCGCTCGCGCGGTCCGGCATCGCGCATCACATAGCTCGTGGGCAAGCCTGCTTCGACGCACACGCGAAGCTCGCCGCTGTGATGTTGCTCGCTCGATGCGACGCGCTGCGTGAGCCGCTCGACCACCGCACGCGGGATGACGCGGCGCGAATCGTCGTGCCAGCGATGTCGCAGAAGGCGTGCGATGCGCTTGTGCCAGGCCATCACCAGTTCCCCGAGGCGCCGCCGCCTCCGAAATCGCCGCCGCCACCCGATCCGCCCCAGCCGCCTGCGCCACCACCGAAGCCTCCGCCGAACCCACCCCCACGGCCGAATCCGCCCCCGCCGATCCACGGGCCGCCTACCGACGGTGCGATGCGCCCGCCGAAGCCGCTGACCAGCGTGAAGAACAGCGCGACGAGACCCGCAAGACCTGCAACCAGCATGCTCGAAGTGATCAGCAGCGCGAGCCCGCCGACGGCGCCACCGGTAACGATGGAGCCCAGCGGCCGACCGAAGATCGCGCGCAGCACGCGTCCGGCGACGAACACGCCGACAAAAAGGAAGATCGCGAGGTCGCCCCAATCGAACCCGTGGCCCGTCGTGCGCTGCGGCTTGTGAGTCTGCGCAGGTGCCGGAAGCGGTTCGCCATTGATCCGCGCGATCAGCTGGTCGACGCCGTCACGCAAGCCGCCCGCGAAATCCCCTTGCTTGAATTTCGGGATCATCACGTCGTCGATGATGTTCTTGGCCGCGAGATCCGGAATCGCGCCTTCCAGCGCCTTCGCGACTTCGATGCGCACCTTGTGATCGTCCTTCGCCACGACGATCAGCACGCCATCGCCCACACCTTTGCGCCCTATCTTCCACGCGTTGCCCACGCGATTGGCAAAGCTTGCGTCGTCTTCCGGATGCGTCGTGGCGACCATGAGGATTGCCATCTGCGAGCCCTTCGATTGCTCGAAGGCCATGAGCTTGTCCTCCAGGCCCTTGATCTGGATCGCATCAAGCGTGCCCGTCTGGTCGATGACGTGCGCCGTGAGCGGCGGGATGGGCTGGAGATTTTGCGCTTGCGCCAGCGCGCACAAACACAGAACGCAGAGTGCGCAGAGTAAACGCAGAGTGCGCAGAGATTTATTCATGAAATTCTTCTGTGTCCTCTGCGAAACCTCTGCGCCCTCTGCGTTCGGCTGTCCGCGTGTTTACTTCTTCGCCCCGAAGTCCACCGTCGGCGGCTTAGAGATCTGCGCTTCGTTCTCCACCGTGAAGTTCGCCTTCGGCTGGTAGTGGAACATCATCGCGGTGAGGTTCGTCGGGAAGCTGCGTGCGAGCACGTTGTACTGCTGCACCGTCTGGATATACCGGTTGCGCGCGACCGTGATGCGGTTTTCCGTGCCTTCGAGCTGCACGCGCAAATCGCGGAAAGACTGGTTGGCCTTCAAGTCGGGGTAACGCTCCGATACTGCGAGCAGCCGACTGAGCGCGCCGGTGAGCTGCGATTGCGCCTGCTGGAACTGCTGCATCTTCTGCGGGTCGTTCAGCATGTCGGGCGTGACCTGGATCGACGTCGCTTTCGCGCGCGCCTCGACAACTTTCGTGAGTGTGTCCTGCTCGAAATTCGCCTCGCCCTTCACTGTCGCGACGAGGTTGGGGACGAGGTCGGCGCGCCGCTGGTACTGGTTGAGCACCTCGCTCCACGCGGCCTTGGTCTGCTCATCGAGCCGCTGGAAATCGTTGTAGCCGCAGCCGCCCAGCACAAGAGTCGTGAGGACTGCTGCGAGGATCAGGAGCCAGCGCTTCATGGTTTGTCGCCTTTCGATTTAACCGCAAACGGTAGCATAGATGGATGCCGGATTCGTCGATTCAAGGCGCCTTGGTGATCGCAGGCGCCGTGAGCAAGTGGGTCGAAGCGTGAATGGCACAATGACCGGCAACGTTCCATCCGCTACATGGCCACCCGCAAGAGCAAGCTGCAAGCCGCCAACCTCGAAGGCGATGCCGACGACATCGAAGCCGCGTTCTACGACGCGCTGCAAGGCGGCGACATCGACAAGCTCATGGCCTGCTGGGCCGACGAGGACGAGATCGTCTGCATTCATCCGGGCGGCCCGCGCGTCGTCGGCGCGATCGCGATCCGTGCAACGTTCGAAGCGATGTTCGCCAACGGCAGCATCCGCGCGTGGCCGCAGCAGGTCCGCAAGACGCAAGGCATCGCCAGCTGTGTGCACAACGTGCTCGAACGTGTCGAGGTGCTCGGCCCCGACGGCCTCGCGCAGGCGTGGGTGATCGCAACGAACGTTTATCACAAGACGACGCAAGGCTGGCGCCTGGTGGCGCACCACGCAAGCCCCGGCACGCCCAGCGAGATCCAGGAAGTCTCCGGCTCGCCGCAGATCCTCCACTGATCCAAGTGCAAGATTACAAGGCGCCGTGGTGGTTGCCGGGGGGCAACCTGCAGACGATCTGGCCGGCGCTTTACGCGAAGCGATATTTCGGCGCGCATCCGCAATACCGGCGCGAGCGATGGATTACGCCCGACGGCGATTTCGTCGACGCCGACTGGCTCGTCTCGCCGAAGCGAAGCGACACGCTGCTCGTGCTGTTCCACGGTCTCGAAGGTTCATCGCGCAGCCATTACTCGGAGGCTTTCGCGGACTTCTGCGCGGAGCGCGGCATCTCGTTCGTGATCCCGCACTTCCGCGGTTGCGGCGGCGAGATCAACATCGGCCCGCGCGCCTACCACTCGGGCGACCACGAGGAGATCGGCTGGATGCTCGCGCGCCTGCGCGAAATGCATCGCGGCGCGATAGTTTCCGTCGGCATCTCGCTGGGCGGCAATGCGCTGATGCGCTGGGCGGGCGAGCAGGGCGAGCGCGCGCGAGATTTCGTGGAGGCGGTCGCATCGGTCTGCTCGCCGCTGGACCTCGCGGCCGGATCGGTTGCGATCGGCAGCGGCTTCAACCGCCTCGTCTACACCAGGATGTTCCTGCGCACGATGAAGCCGAAGGCGCTGCGCAAGCTCGAGCAGCATCCCGGTCTTTTCGACGGGGTCAAGCTCGCGGCTGCACGCGACCTTTACGAGTTCGACGACATCTTCACCGCGCCGCTGCACGGCTTCGCGAACGCCGACGACTACTACGCGCGCGCCTCGGCCAAGCCTCACCTGCATCGCATCCGTATCCCGGCGCTCGCGCTCAACGCTCGCAACGATCCCTTCGTGCCTGCAGCGAGCGTGCCGACTCAGGAAGACCTCGGATCATGCGTCACGCTGTGGCAGCCGCGCGAGGGCGGCCACGTCGGCTTTCCGGATGGGCACCTTCCCGGGCACGTGCGCCGCATGCCCGATGAGGTGGGCACATGGCTGCTTGCGCATTCGTCCTACGGCCACGCTGCTGTCGACGCGCGAGCATGAGCTCATGGATCGCGAGCAGGAGAAGACGGTCGAGCTCGACGATGCGGTGAGCTATGCGCTCGACGAGGCGCGCATGGTCCTGCCGGGCATCCAGGCCTTGTTCGGCTTCCAGCTCGTCGCGGTTTTCGACGAGCGTTTCAACGAGATTTTCGGCGCTTGGGGCCAATGGCTGCACCTCGCGGCGCTGGTGCTTGTCGCGCTTGCATGCGCGTTGGCGATGACGCCGGCTGCGTTTCACCGGCAAAACGACCACGGCAAGGTCTCGCGCGAGTTGCTGGACATCAGCTCGATGTTCATCGGCGCCGCGATGATTCCCTTGTTGGCCGCGATCTCGATCGACGTGGGCTTGGTGACCTATGTCGTGAGCGAGAGCGACGCGGCCAGCGTCGCGCTTGGCGGTGCGTGCGCGATCGTCTTCGCCGGGCTGTGGATCGTGTTCCCGCGCTTTGGCCGCAGCAGGCGACGCCGTTAGAAGGTCAGGGCGAAACGGCTGCCGACGCGGCGCCGACGCTCGCCGCCGCAGACGTCGTGCCATTTGTCGGCGGCCAGGCGAATTGAGCGGCGGGCCGCTGCTTGCCGATAGGCGCCGTCGCCTGCGCCTTGCGCACGGCGGCGATGTCTTCTTCGCTCGGGTACAGGCCCGACAGGTAGTAGTCGAACGCACGGCGTGCGATGGGCGCGGCCGCCTGAGCGCCGAAGCCCGCGTTCTCGACGACCATCGCCACGGCGATCTTCGGGTCGTCCGCCGGGGCGTACGCAATATAGAGCGCGTGGTCGCGATGGCGCTCCTCCGTCTGCGAGGCGTTGTACTTGGCGCCTTGTGCGATGCCCACCACCTGCGCCGTTCCTGTCTTGCCGCCGCTCGTGTAGGGCGCGCCGCGGAATGCCGCGGCAGCAGTGCCCTCGATGTTCACGCCCACCATCGCGTTGCGCACGATCGCGATGTTCTCCGGTTTCGCGACGCGCTCGCCCACCGTTTGCTGCGTGGGCGACAGCACCGCCTCCTTGCTGACGACGTCGACCACCTTTTCGACGAGGTGCGGCTTCATCTTGATGCCGTTGTTGGCCAGCGTCGCGACAGCCTGCGCCATCTGCAGGATCGTGAAGCTGTTGTAGCCCTGTCCGATGCCCAGCGAGATCGTCTCGCCTGCATACCATTTCTGCTGCTCGGCCTTGCGGTAGGCCGCGCGCTTCCACGCTGTGGAGGGCAGCAGGCCCTTCGATTCGCCCTGGATGTCGATCCCCGTCAAATCGCCGAAGCCGAACTTGTGGGTGTGCTCGTAGATCGCGTCCACGCCCAGGTCGTTGGCGACCATGTAGTAGTACGTGTCGCATGACAGCACGATCGAGCGGTACATGTCGACCGCGCCGTGGCCCTCGGGTTTGTCGTCGCGGAACTTGTGCCCGCCGAACCAGAAGAAGCCCGGGTCGTGGTAGACCTGCTCGGGGCGGCGCTTGCCTTCCTCCAGCGCTGCGATCGCCATATACGGCTTGTAGGTGGAACCCGGTGGGTATGTGCCGCGCAGCGCGCGATTGAGCAGCGGCTTGTCGATCGACTCGTTCAAGGCCGTCCAGTTTTCCGTGTCGATGCCGTCGACGAACAGGTTCGGGTCGAACGTCGGCTTGCTGACGAAGGCGAGCACTTCGCCGGTCTTCGGATCGATCGCGACGAAGGCGCCGCGGCGGTCGCCGTACAGATCCTCGACGAGACGCTGCAGCTTGATGTCCACCGACAGCTGCACGGTGTTGCCCGGTGTCGGCGGGTGGCTGCGCAGCTTGCGGATTGCGCGGCCGGCTGCGGAGGTTTCCACCGCTTCGACGCCGGTCACGCCATGAAGCTGCTCTTCGTAGCTTTGCTCGATGCCCAGCTTGCCGATGTATTCGGTGCCGCGATAGTTGGCCTGCCGCGCTTCCGGCCAGTCCTCCATCGCTTCCTTTTCGGACTGGTTCACGCGGCCGATGTAGCCGATCAGGTGACTCGCCAATTCGCCCCATGGGTAATTGCGGAACAGGCGCGCCTTGATCTCCACGCCCGGAAAGCGCCACGCGTTGGCCGCGAACTTCGCGACTTCCTCGTCGGTGAGCTTGGTGCGGATCGGCAGCGATTCGATCGACTTGTTTTCTTCGAGCAGCTTCTTGAAGCGCTTCTTGTCGCGCGGCTGCACTTCGATCACCTGCCCGATGTCGTCGATGACTTTGTCGAGCGGCGCCGTCACGCGCTGCGGCTGTATCTCGAGCGTGTAGGCCGAGTAATTGGTGGCAAGCACGATGCCGTTGCGATCGAGGATCAGCCCGCGGTTCGGCACGATCGGCACGATCGCCGTGCGGTTCGCCTCGGCCTGCTCGGCAAGATCGGAGTGGCGCCAGATCTGCAGATAGGAAAGCCGAAGGCCAAGCAGCAGGAAGCACACGACCACGACAAGGCTCGCGGCGAACACGCGCAGCCGGAACTTCGACAGGTCCGCTTCGACGTTTCTGAGCTCGGTCATGGTCGATCGCTCCACGAACAGCCGAACGCAAAGGGCGCAAAGGACTCGCAAAAAGCGCGAAATAAAGTGCGCTTCACAGATTGTTCACCAGACGTTGGATTCCCTTGGTGACCGGGAAAGCATGGAAGTTGATCAGCAGGCCCAACTTGTGCCCAGAGACCGAACGCTCCACGATGAAATCCGCTCGATACAGCAGGCCGATGTCGTGGGACTTGTATCTCCCGTAGACGGGAACTTCCCTTCGATAGTTCAGGTCCGCGTGCGAAAGTTCAATTTCGAGAGCCGCCGCATACGCACTTTCCAGCAGGCCGACGCCGAGCACGCGTTGCACTTCGACCGCAGCACCAATGATTTCACGGCTGCAGTCGAGGTCCAGGATGTCTTCGCTTTGCGCCCTTTGCGTCATCTTTGCGCCTTTTGCGTTCGGCTGTTCGGTGTTCAGAGCGGCCGGTTCTCGTCCGGATCGGGTGCGCGGCGCTGCGGCGCGAGCAGCACGATGCTCGCGACCGGCCACAACACGGCCTCGAACACCGGCGCGAGCACGATGTCCCAGCCGGGGAAGATGCCGCCCGCAATCATGCGGATGACCAGCGAGATCCCGTGCGCCGCTGCGAACACCGGGAACACCTGCAGTGCCTGCGACGGCACGGTGAACCACAGAAGCCGCCGGTGAATGGTGATGGCGAAGAAGTTCAGCGCCGTGTAGGCGAGCGCGTGCTGGCCCAGGAGCGATGCCTGGTGCACGTCCATCGCGAGGCCGAAGATGAATGCGGCGCCCACTCCCACACGCAGCGGCTGGTGCACGGCCCAGAAAACGAGCGTGAGCGCGAGCAGGTCCGGCGTCCAGGCCGTGCGGCCGATCGGCAGCATGTTGAGCAGCAGGGCGCCGAGCAGCGACATCCAGATGAAGGCCGGGCTGGCGGGCAGCAGCAGCGGCTGGCCGGGTCGCATGATCATGGCGCGGGCCCTTTCTTGTGGGCCCCGGGCGCGGGCGTTTCCGGCGCGGGACGCGGCGGCAACTGGCGCGCGGTGCTGCCCAGCACCATCACATACCGTCCACCCTCGACGCGGGCCTGCGGCACGCAGCTGATCCGCGCAAACCCTGCGTTGCCGCGGCGCTCGACCTTCACGACTTTCGCCACCGGCACGCCCGGCGGGTAAACGCCGTCGACACCGCTGGTCGTGAGCATGTCGCCGGGCTGCACGTCGGCGTTACCGGCCATGAAGCGCAACTCGAGCGGGCCGTCGTCGGATTTCGGGTCGCCGTAGGCCACGCTGCGAGCGCCGGTGCGCGAGTTGAGCACCGGGATCGCGTGATCCCGATCGGTGATCAGCGTGACCTCCGACACCAGGGGCAGCACGCGGGTGACCTGGCCGAGCACGCCCGATTCGTCGATGACCGGCGAGCCGGATTCGATGCCCTGCGCGAGTCCCTTGTCGATGATGATCTTGCGTGTGTAGGGATCGGGGGCGTCGTACAACACCTCGGCCGCTGTGGCGGGCACGGTGATCCGCTCCTTGAGGGCGAGCAGCTCGCGCAGGCGTCTGTTTTCCAGCAGAAGCTCGTCGACCTGGTTGGCGCGCTGCGACTGCATGGCGAGCTTGAGGCGGGATTGCTCCTCGTTGGCCTGCGCGGTGGAGAGCGACTCGAAATAGCCGGCGGTGTAGCGCACGGCCAGCACGGGCCGCAGCGCGAGCCATTGCATCGGGTAAAGCACGGTGGCGACACCCGCGCGAATGGGCTGCGCAAGCTTGAAGCGCGTGTCGGCGACCATGAGGAACAGCGCGACGGCCGAGAACACCATCAGCTTGGACAATGCTGATGGCCCTTGCTTGAAGAAGGGCGGCGGCGTGCGGTCTAAAGTGCCGAGGGGCATGTCAATTCACTGCGGTGGCGCGATTGTCGCCGAGAGTGTGCCCGCGCAATCCCCTGGCAGAGCAGGAGAAACAAAAACTCACTCGCTCGTGAAAATTGACCCGAGTCGTTCCATCCGTTCGAGCGCAATGCCACACCCGCGCACGACGCAGGTGAGCGGATCTTCCGCCACAAGCACGGGCAGGCCCGTCTCTTCGGCGAGCAGGCGATCGAGGTCGCGCAGCAGTGCGCCGCCGCCCGTGAGCATCATCCCGCGCTCGGCGATGTCGGCGCCGAGCTCCGGCGGCGTGGATTCGAGCGCGTTCTTCACGGCCGACACGATGTTGTTCAGCGGATCGGTCAGCGCTTCGAGGATTTCGTTGGAGGAAATGGTGAACGAGCGCGGCACGCCTTCGGAGAGGTTGCGGCCCTTCACTTCGATTTCCTTGACCTCGCTGCCCGGGAAGGCCGAGCCGATGGTCTTCTTGATCGATTCGGCGGTGGGCTCGCCGATCAGCATGCCGTAGTTGCGGCGGATGTAGCTGATGATGGCTTCGTCGAACTTGTCGCCGCCCACGCGCACGCTGCCTTTGTAGACCATGCCGCCCAGCGAGATGACACCGACTTCGGTGGTGCCGCCGCCGATGTCCACCACCATCGAGCCGCTGGCTTCCGACACCGGCAGGCCCGCGCCGATGGCCGCGGCCATCGGCTCTTCGATCAGGTACACCTCGGATGCGCCGGCGCCCAGGGCCGATTCGCGGATGGCGCGGCGCTCGACCTGCGTGGAGCCGCAGGGAACGCAGATGATGATGCGGGGGCTGGGCTTCAGGATGGACCGGGGATGGACCATCTTGATGAACTGCTTGAGCATCTGCTCGGTGACGGTGAAGTCGGCGATCACGCCGTCCTTCATCGGGCGGATGGCCTCGATGTTGCCGGGCACCTTGCCGAGCATGGCTTTGGCTTCGTGGCCGACGGCCTGGATGGTCTTCTTGCCCTGGGGGCCGCCTTCGTGCCGGATGGCGACGACCGATGGTTCGTCGAGCACGATGCCCTTGTCCCGCACGAAGATCAGGGTGTTGGCCGTGCCCAGGTCGATCGCGAGGTCGGTCGACAGGTAGCGCCGGAATGCTCCGAACATTGAGAAAGTCCTCTTTTCCTCTTGCAAAACGGCCGCTAGCGCGGCCGTTTCACCAAAGGCGGGATAATACCTGATCCCCAGTGGAGAGCCGGCCCGCCCGGGCCCGATTTTTCCTCGTTACACCTCCCATGGCACTCGATTCGCAAGACATCGCGCGCATTGCCCATCTCGCGCGCCTGAAGCTCTCGCCCGAAGAGGGCGAACGCATGCAAACACAGATCAACGGCTTCTTCGACATCGTCGGGAAGATGCGCGCCGTCGACACCACCGGCATCGAGCCGCTCGCGCATCCCGTGGCGGCCATCGAAGACGTTCAGCTTCGCTTGCGCGACGACGTGGCGACGGAAGGCAATCAGCGCGAAGCCAATATGCAAAGCGCGCCGGCGGCGGAACGTGGCCTCTTCCTCGTGCCGAAAGTGATCGAGTAATGGCGGCTCTGCATGAATTGACGGTGGCGCAGCTCGCCGCCGAATTGCGCTCGAAAAAGGTATCGGCCGCCGAAGTGGCAAAGCATTTCCTCGAGCGTGGACGCCAGCACGAATCGCTGGGCGCGTGGCTCGCGGTCGACGAAGGCGTGACGCTGTCGCAGGCGCGCGCCGCCGACGAGCGAATCGCCAGGGGCGATGCCGCGCCGCTTCTGGGCGTGCCCATCGCGCACAAGGACATCTTCGTCACGAAGGATTTTCCGAGCACGGCAGGCTCGAAGATGCTCGCGGGCTATCGCTCGCCTTTCGATGCGACGGTAGTCGCCAAACTCGCCGAAGCCGGCTGCGTGACGCTGGGCAAATTGAACTGCGACGAGTTCGCGATGGGTTCGTCCAACGAGAACTCCGCATTCAAGCCGGTAAAAAACCCGTGGGACACAGCGCGTGTTCCGGGCGGCTCGTCCGGTGGAAGCGCTGCGGTGGTGGCCGCACGCGTCGCGCCTGCGGCAACCGGCACGGACACCGGCGGATCGATCCGCCAGCCCGCGTCCTTCTGCGGAATCACCGGCATCAAGCCGACTTACGGCCGCGCATCGCGCTACGGGATGATCGCTTTCGCATCGTCGCTCGACCAGGCAGGGCCGATGGCTCGCACGGCCGAAGACTGCGCGATGCTGCTCTGTGCAATGTGCGGGCCGGACCCGGACCGCGATTCCACCTCGCTGGACATGCCGGCCGAAGACTTCACGAAGTCGCTGAATGCATCGATCGAAGGCCTGCGCATCGGCGTGCCGAAGGAGTTCTTCGGCGAAGGCCTTGCAAGCGATGTGCGATCGGCCATCGACGCTGCGCTGAAGGAATACGCGAAGCTCGGCGCGAAGATCGTCGAGGTGTCGCTGCCTCGCGCCGAAGTCGGCATTCCCGTGTACTACGTCATCGCGCCGGCCGAAGCATCGTCGAACCTGTCGCGCTTCGACGGCGTGAAGTTCGGCCATCGCGCCAGGCAGTACGCCGACCTGATCGACATGTACAAGACGACGCGCGCCGAAGGCTTCGGCGACGAGGTCAAGCGCCGCATCATGATCGGCACGTACGTGCTCTCGCACGGCTACTACGACGCTTACTACCTGCAGGCGCAAAAGGTGCGCCGCATGATCGCCGACGATTTCCAGAATGCGTTCAAGCAGTGCGACGTCATCGCCGGGCCCGTGGCTCCGACGGTCGCATGGCATCTGGGCGACCATGCGAAGGACCCGCTCGCGGACTACCTCGCGGATTTCTACACGCTTCCCGGTTCGCTCGCGGGGTTGCCCGGCATGAGCATCCCTTGCGGGTTCGGCGAGGCAGGAATGCCTGTGGGTTTGCAACTGCTCGGCAACTATTTCGCCGAAGCCAAGCTGCTCAACGCGGCGCATCGCTTCCAGCAGGCGACGGATTTCCATTCGAAAAAACCGGGAGGCCTGCAATGAGCAACGCACGCCTCGTCCGCGGCTGGGAAGTCGTCATCGGCTTCGAGACGCACGCGCAGCTTTCGACGCAATCGAAGATCTTTTCGCGCGCGCCGACGGCCTTCGGCGCCGAGCCGAACACGCAAGCCTCGCCGGTGGACATGGCGCTGCCGGGCACGCTGCCCGTGATGAACGTGGGCGCGGTCGAGCGCGCCATCCGCTTTGGCCTGGCCGTGAACGCAAAGATCGCACCGCGATCCATTTTTGCGCGCAAGAACTATTTCTACCCCGACCTGCCCAAGGGCTACCAGATCAGCCAGTACGAAATCCCGGTCGTGCAAGGCGGCATCGTGGAGTTCTATCTCGGCGACGAGAAGAAATCCGTGCGCCTCGTGCGTGCGCACCTCGAGGAGGATGCCGGCAAGTCGCTGCACGAAGATTTCATCGGCCAATCGGGCATCGATCTGAACCGCGCCGGCACGCCGCTGCTGGAAATCGTCACCGAGCCCGACATGCGCTCGTCGGACGAAGCGGTGGCGTACGCGAAGGAGCTGCACAAGATCGTGACGTGGATCGGCATCTGCGACGGCAACATGCAGGAAGGCTCGTTCCGCTGCGACGCGAACGTCTCTGTACGACGCCCCGGCGAGCCCTACGGCACGCGCCGCGAGATCAAGAACCTGAACAGCTTCAAGTTCATGCAGCAGGCGATCGACTACGAAGTGCAGTGGCAGATCGACGAGCTGGAAGACGGCCGCAAGATCGAGCAAGCCACCGTGCTCTTCGACCCGGACACCGGCGAGACACGCGCGATGCGCACGAAGGAAGACGCGGCGGATTACCGCTACTTCCCCGATCCGGACCTGCCGCCGCTCGTGGTCTCGGGCGAATGGGTCGAGCGCGTGAAGTCGCAGATGGCCGAATTGCCGCGCGCCATGGCGGCGCGCTTCGTCGGCGACTACGGCTTGCCCGAGTACGACGCGACGACGCTCACCGCATCGAAGGCGATGGCGGACTATTTCGAAGATGCCGCGAAGCTGTCGAAACAACCGAAGCTTGCAAGCAACTGGGTGATGGGCGAGCTCTCGCGCCGAATCAATACGGGCGACACTGCGATCGAAGCGGCTCCCGTCTCTTCGAAGCAGCTGGCCGCGCTCATCGGCCGTATCGCCGACGGCACGATCTCCAACAACGCCGCCAAGCAGGTCTTCGACGCGCTGTGGAGCGGCGAGGGCAGCGACATTGACGCGCTTGTCGAGTCCAAGGGCCTCAAGCAGATGAACGACACCGGCGCGCTGGAAAAAATCATCGACGAGGTGATCGCAACGAATGCCGACAACGTCGCGCAATACAAGGCGGGCAAGGAGAAGGCCTTCAACGCCCTGGTCGGCCAGGTGATGAAGGCCAGCCGCGGCAAGGCCAACCCGCAGCAGGTCAACGAGCTGCTGAAGAAGAAGATCGGGTAGCCCAGATCGAGCGCAGGCGCACGAGTTCTTTGTCGTATTTCGCGTTGATGCGCTTCTTCTCGTCGTCCTGGTTGGCAACAAAGCGCTGCTGCGCCGCGAGCTCCTGCTCGTTGTCGGCGAGCCTATGTTTCAACTGCAGCGGCACCTTCGCCGGGTCCTTGCTGTAGAACTCGAGCTCGGTGTCGAGCTTCTTGCGGTCGGCATGCAATTCGTCGATGCGTTGGAGGGCGCTGCGAATGACGTCGTCCACCGCAGCCAGCGCCTGGTTGCGCTCCTTGTCGTGCGTCAGCTTGTCCGGATACCGCGCGAGCAGCACCCGATCGCGCCTTTTCTCCTCGACCTCGCGACTGCGTTCTTCGGCCGCACGGCGCGCTTTTTCATCCTGTGCCGCGCGTTCGGCGGCAGTGAGTGACGGGCCGATCCGGCGAACCACCTGCCCCGTCGGACTCAACTCGGTTTGTTCCCGGTCGATGCAATCGATGATCGGGCGGTCGGAGGTCAGGCGGTGGCCCTTCGCGTCGATGCACGTGTAGATGCCTTCGGCCCGCACGTCATTCGACAATGCCGAAAGCGCCGACCACAAGCCGGCGGCAATGACGCATCCCAACCAGCCGCGCACGAATGTCCTCTACTTTTCTAGCTGACGCCGTAGCGTTCGCGATAGGCGAGCACCTGGGGATGCCAGCCGGCCAGCGCACCGCTGCCTTGCTGCGCCAGATACTGGAGCAAGTCGGCCAGGCGCGCAATTGAGCAAACCTGAAGGCGCAAGTGCGTTTCCACATACTGCACGGCGCTGTAATCGACGTCGCCGCCGTCCTCGGTGGCTTTTTCCTGACGATCGAGCGCGATGGCCACCGCGTGCGGCGTCGCGCCCGCCTGCGTGATGAGCGCGATCGATTCGCGCACCGACGTGCCCGCGGAGATCACGTCGTCGATGATCAGCACGCGGCCCTTCACCGGTGCGCCGACCAGCGTGCCGCCTTCGCCGTGGTCCTTCGCTTCCTTGCGGTTGTAGGCATAAGGCACGTTGCGCCCGAGCCGCGCCAGCTCGATCGCCACGGCCGCCGCGAGCGGGATGCCTTTGTAGGCCGGACCGAACAACATGTCGAACTCGATGCCCGACGCGAGGATGCGGCGTGCATAGAATTGCGCCAGCCGGCCGAGCTTGGCGCCGTCGTCGAACAGCCCCGCGTTGAAGAAGTAGGGCGAAAGACGTCCCGCCTTCGTCTTGAATTCGCCGAATCGCAGCACGCCGGCCTCGACCGCGAACTGAACGAACTCCTGCGCCAGTGCATCCTGGCCCGCATCCACCGTCATGGCAAAGTCCTTGTTCAAACTGACCAGTCTCAACCTGAATGGCATCCGGTCGGCCGCCAGCAAAGGTGTCGAGGCCTGGATTGCAAAATCCAGACCGAATTGTATTTGCGTGCAGGAGGTAAAAGCACAGGCCGCCGACGTCGAGGGCCGCTTCGAAGAGCTGGCGGGCCTGCGCGGCCACTTCCATTTCGCCCAGAAGAAGGGCTATTCGGGCGTGGGCGTGTATTCGATGCATGAGCCCAGCGACGTGCTCGTCGGATTCGGCTCGCAAGAGTTCGACGCCGAGGGCCGCTGGGTGGAGTTGCGCTTCGACACGCCGGCGCGCAAGTTCTCCGTCATCAGCTGCTACTTTCCTAGCGGCTCCTCGGGCGAGGAGCGCCAGCAGGCCAAGTTCCGCTTTCTCGACCAGATGGACCCGCACCTGGTCGAACTGAAGAAGACGCGCGACTTCGTCCTGTGCGGCGACGTGAACATCGCCCATCGCGAGCAGGACCTGAA
>DATJJL010000386.1:0-8500 GCA_035492155.1 Ramlibacter sp.
GCTCGTCGGGCAGATTCTTTGGGTGAGCAACACGCAGCTCGCATGGCTTGCGGGGGTGACTGTTGCACTGCTCGCCGCGATGCGCGCGGGCGTCACGAACCGGCTCGGGCGATTCGGCTTCTATGGCGTCTTCGCCGTCGCGGTCACTGCGTCGGTGCAGCTCGTGGGCGTGTACCTCGTGTTTTCGAGCTTGATCGTGCCTGCGTTGGCCACGAGGTCGCTCACTGGGCGTGCGCGGCTGGTGGCCGCGTATGCGATCGGTGCGATCGGGTATGCGCTGGGGCTCGCGCTGTCGGCTGTATTCGATTTGCCGTCGGGGGCTATTGTTGTTTGTGCGCTGGCGGGAGTTGCGTTGGCGTATGCGGTGCTTGTACCTCGTTAGCGATTCGGGGGTGGCTCGCGTCAGCATCGCGCTCGACCTACCTGTCACCCCGGCGCAGGCCGGGGTCGATGGCGATGGATGCAGTGCGATTTATCGACCGCCAGCGATCCCGGCCTGCGCCGGGATGACAGAACAATCACGATTGACACCGCCTGGCGCGAGCCGGCCCCGACCCCGGCCTGCGCCGGGGTGGCAAGTTCAGGGTTTCGCGAGCTCCCGAAACGTCTTGCGAAACTTCGCCACTTTCGGCGCAGCAACAGCCATGCAGTACCCCTGCCCCGGATTCTTCTCGAAGAAGTCCTGGTGGTACTCCTCCGCGGGCCAGTAGTTTTCCAACGGCTTCACCTCTGTGACGATCTTCGCGTCGTACGCGTGCTCGCTTGTGAGCTCGGCGACGATCGCTTCGGCTTCCTGCTTCTGCTCTGGCGTGGTGTAGTAGATGCCGCTGCGATATTGCGTGCCGGTGTCGTTGCCTTGCCGATTGAGCTGCGTCGGGTCGTGCACGGTAAAGAATATCTCGAGGATCTGCCGCGTGGTCACCTGCGACGGGTCGTACTCGAGCTTCACCACTTCGGCGTGGCCGGTGGCGCCGGCGCACACGTCCTGGTAGCTGGGATTTTTCGCGTGCCCGTTGCTGTAGCCCGATTCGACATCGGTCACGCCGCGCACCTGCACATAAACAGCTTCGGTGCACCAGAAGCAGCCACCGCCGAGCACGATGGTCTGCAAGTTGTCCTTGATCTGGCTCATTCGTCGTTCCTTCGTGGGTGAGACACACTGTAGTCGCGGGTAGACCCCAATGCTTTACAGCCGCGAAACTTGACCCGCGTTTTCGGGCGAGCTACATTACTAACCAGTCAGTCAGTAATTTCCATGTCCCTCACGAAGTTCATCGCCACCCGGCACGAGGAGGCCCACGTCAAGCGCGAACGCCGCAAGGAAGCGCGGCCGGGCGAGCTGCTCGACGCCGCGCTCGACCTCTTCGTCGAAAAGGGTTTCGCGGCCACGCGCGCCGAAGAGGTCGCCGCGCGCGCAGGCGTGTCGAAGGGCACGCTCTTTCTCTACTTCCCCAGCAAGGAAGAGCTTTTCAAGGCCGTCGTGCGCGAGAACATCTCGGGCCGCTTCGCGGAATGGAACGACGAATTCGAAAAGTTCGACGGCAGCTCGGCCGACATGGTGCGCTACTGCATGCAGGTCTGGTGGGAGCGCATCGGCGCCACGCGCGCATCGGGCATCACCAAGCTGATCATCAGCGAGGCGCGCAACTTCCCCGACATCACGGCCTTCTATCACAAGGAAGTGATCGAGCCGGGCGAGCAACTCATTCGCAAGATCCTCAAGCGCGGCGTCGCGAGCGGCGAATTCAACATCCCCGATGTCGACTACGCGGTCTATTCGATCGTCGCGCCCATGGTCTGGCTGATGATGATGAAGCACTCGCTGGTGCCCTGCATGCCGCGCGACCACACGTTCGATCCGGTTCGCTTCCTTCAATCGCAAGTCGAAATCCTCATCGACGGCCTGAATGTGCGGCCGGACAAGAAACCCGGCAAGGCGAGGAAATTACCCGCGAGGTGAGCCTCTAAAATCGACGGTTTGCCCTGACAGCCAGATCACGAGAACGCCATGAACGCCCCCACCGACCTCGAACGCGCACGCTTCAACATGATCGAGCAGCAGATCCGCCCGTGGGACGTGCTCGATCTGCAAATCCTCGACCTGCTCTCGCACGTCCGCCGCGAGGATTTCGTGCCGCTCGCGCACAAGGCCCTGGCTTTCGTCGACATGCAGGTGCCGCTGCCCGGCGGCTCGCGCATGCTCGAGCCCAAGGTCGAGGCGCGCATGCTGCAGGACTTGAAGCTGATGGCGCACGAGAAGGTGCTCGAAGTCGGCACCGGCTCCGGCTACATGGCGGCCCTGCTCTCGCACCGTGCACAGCGCGTCATCTCGCTGGAGATCAAGCCCGAGCTCGCGAAGTTCGCCCGCGAAAACCTGCAGCGCGCCGGCATCACCAATGTCGATGTGCGCGAAGCCGATGGCTCGAACGGCCTGGCAAGCGAATCGCCCTTCGATGCGATCGTTCTCTCCGGCTCCGTAGCCGAAGTGCCCGCATCCATCCTTTCGCAACTGAAGGTCGGCGGACGTCTTGCGGCCATCACCGGCTGCGAGCCGATCATGCGATTCACGCTGATCACGCGCACCGGCGAGACCACCTACACCACCGCGCAGCCCTGGGACAACAACGCCCCGCGGCTTGCGAACTTTCCTGAACCGTCCAAGTTCACCTTCTGAATGATCGAACAAATCCGCCCTTCCGACGTGAGCCAATGGATCCAGTCGCATGGAGCGGACGCGGTCGTCCTCGACTGCCGCGAACCCATTGAATTGCAAACAGCCAGCGTGAAGCCCACGGGTTTCGAGCTGGTGCACATCCCGATGAACGAGATCCCGGGCCGTCTCGGCCAACTGGACCCGGGGCGAGCGGTGGCAGTTCTTTGCCACCACGGCAGCCGCTCGATGCGAGTTGCCATGTTCCTGCAAGCCAATGGATTCGACACCATCGCGAACATCGCGGGCGGCATCGAAGCCTGGTCGCGGGAACTCGACCCGAGCGTTCCGCGCTACTGACCACAAGTTGCTGCGCAGGACGATGACCGACGACGAAAATTGAGGACCGAAGCAATGAAGAAACCGCGGACGCCCTTCCGCCCGTTAGCTCGCCTGCTGCCCCTGTCTGCCCTCGCTGCTGCCGCGCTGTCCACGCCCGTGCAAGCGCAAAGCCTGCTGGAGCTGTACGAATCGGCACGCTCGTACGACGCCGCGTGGCAATCGGCCAAGGCGCAGTACGACGCCAACCTGTATCGCGCCGAACAGGCGAAGGCCGGCATCCTGCCGCAAGCCGCCCTGTCTGCAGGCGTGACGCGCAGCCACCTGGACAACACCTTCCCGAAGGAGGTGCTGCCCTACACCACGCAGTCCGGTGGGGTCAGCGCGTCGCAGCCGCTTTATCGACCTGCGAACTTCGCCACTTACAAGCAGGGCAAGCGCCAGGTGGAGCTCGCCGAAGCCCAGCTCACGGCGGCAAGCCAGGACCTGATCATCCGCATCTCGCAGGCGTACTTCGACGTGCTCGCCGCGCAGGACACGCTCACATTCGTGCGCGCGCAGAAGGCCGCGACGAGCGAACAGCTCGCATCGGCCAAGCGCAACTTCGAGGTGGGCACATCCACGATCACCGACTCCCGTGAAGCGCAGGCCCGCTACGACCTCGTCATCGCGCAGGAGATCGCCGCCGAGAACGATCTGCGCGTGAAAAAGCTCGCGCTCGATTCGCTCGTGGGCAAGCCGAACGTCACGCCCAACCCGCTCGCCATCACCGACCTGCCGCCACCCGAGCCGGCCAACGCCGAGGTGTGGGTGCAGCAGTCCGAAGACACGAGCCCGTCGATCCTCCAGGCGCGCACCGGCGTGGAAATCGCGCAGCTCGAAGTCGACAAGGCGCGCGCCGGCCATTTGCCGACGCTGGACCTGGTTGCGAACTACAGCGTCTCGCGCAACCCGGACGGCACGGCCACCATCCCCGGATCGACGCGGGCGAACGTCGGCTCCGTGGGCCTGTCGCTGAACGTGCCGCTCTTCGCCGGCTTCGCAACGCAGAACCATGTGCGCGAAACTCTGTCGCTCGAGGAAAAGGCGCAGGCCGACCTGGAGAACACCCGCCGCACCATCGCACAGGCCGTGCGCACCGCGTACTTCGGCCTTGTCTCCGGCGAAAGCCAGGTGAAGGCGCTCGAAGCCGCGGAAGCATCGAGCCAGAGCTCGCTCGAAGCAAACCAGCTCGGCTACCAGGTGGGCGTGCGCATCAACATCGACGTGCTCAACGCGCAAAGCCAGCTGTACCAGACCAAGAGCCAGCTCGCGCAGGCTCGCTACAACGTGGTGCTCGGCTTGCTGAAGCTGCGGCAGGCGAACGGCACATTGACGCCGGACGATTTGGCGAAACTCAACACGCTGGTCGTTGCGCCGAAAAAGCCCTGACCTGTCACCCCGGTGAAGGCCGGGGTCGTTTTTTTACGACCCCCAGCCTTCGCAGCAGCAGCCCGAGCGTGGGTGCCTGAACGAGCAGGCTGAAAAGCACGACGCAGTACGTCGCCATCACGAACAGCTCGCGCTCTTCGAACGAAGGCAGCGAAAGCGCAAGCGCCACCGACAGTCCGCCGCGAAGGCCGCCCCATGTGAGTACCTTGACCGCGTGCGGCGTGCGGTGGCGCACGAAAGGCCGCAGCAAGAGCGCAGGCCCCGCCACGCTCGCCAGTCGCGCGAGCAGCACGACCGGCACCATCGCGATCGCGAGCCACCACGAGCGCCCGAGGTCCGTCAGCGCCACCAGCATCAGGCCGATCATGCCGAACAGCATCAGGTTGAGGATCTCGTCGACGAGCTCCCAGAACTGGAACAGGTTGCGCCGCGTGGTCTCGCTCATCGCGCTCTTCGCGGCATGGTTGCCGATCACCAGCCCCATCACGACGACCGCCAGCGGGCCCGACACATGCAAGCGTTGCGCAAGCGCGTAGCCGCCTGTGGCGAGCGCGATCGTCACGAGGATTTCGACGGCATAACTGTCCAGACCCTTGAGCATCGCGAAAGCGATGTAGCCGACGGCGAAGCCGAGCACAAGTGCCCCGCCGATTTCGAGCGCGACAAGTTTCGCGATGCCGGACCAGCTTGGCTCCGAGGCGCCCGTCGCGATGCCCAGGAGGAACAGGTACGCGACGACGCCGGTCCCGTCGTTGAACAGGCTCTCGCCCGCGATGTCCATCTCGATCGGCTTGGGCGCGCCGACTGTCTTGAGCACGCCCAAGACCGCGATCGGGTCGGTCGGCGAAATCAGCGCGCCGAAGAGAAGGCAATACTTCAATGGCACGGGCAAGCCCATCACGGCGAGCAGCGCATACGCCCCGTAGCCGACGAGCACCGTCGACAGCGCGACGCCGATGGTCGCCAGCACGAGCACGGGCCACTTCTGCTTTGCCAGATCTGCGATGTGCACGTGCAGGCTGCCCGCGAAGAGCAGCACGCCCAGGAGCCCATCGAACACGAGCGCACTGAAATCGATGTGCGCGGCGAAGGCCTTCGCCCAATCGACCACCGCCGGCACGTGGCGTCCGACGAGAGCAAGCAGCAACGCGACCACTGCCCCTGCGGCCGTGATGCCGATGATCTCCGGCAGCCGGATGAACCGGTGATTGATGAAGCCGAGCACCGCGACCACCGCAGCGAGGACGCCGACCAGTTCGAGCAACGTCATTGCTTGTCGACCAGCGCGAGCACGGCTTCGGCGGTCTTTTGCGCCGCGCCCTGGTGCGCCGAAGAGAATGCGCGCGCCGAACGCACCGCGCTTTGGTGACGTGCCGCATCGGATGCGAGCTGCACGGCCGTGCGCACAGCCTCGCCCATGTCCTGCACGCGCAGCGCTGCGCCGGCCTCTTGCGCGAGTTCGGCCGCTTGCGCGAAGTTGAACGTGTGCGGCCCCATCACGACCGGGCAGCCGCAGGCGGCAGCCTCGATCAGGTTTTGGCCGCCGAGTTTTTCGAAGCTTCCTCCGAGCAATGCGACATCCGACAGGCCGTAGAAAAGCGCCATCTCGCCGAGCGAATCGCCGATCCACATCGACGCTGTTTGCGGCGCATCGGTCCACGCACTGCGGCGCGACACCGCAAAGCCTTGTTCGCGCGCCAATGCGGCGACTTCATCGAAACGCTGCGGATGCCGCGGCACCACGAGCCATTGCACGCCGCTGTCGCCAAGCTCTCGAACGGCGCGAAAGAACTGAGCCTCCTCGCCCTCGCGCGAGCTCGCGAACGTCACCACGGGGCGACCCAGCTCCCCGCGCCAGCGCAGTCCCTGCGAGAGTTGGCGAGGGTCAGGCGCGGCATCGAACTTGAGGTTGCCGAACACGCCTTTGACCGTCGCACCCACGCGAGCCAGCCGCTCGGCGTCCCCTTCCGTTTGCGCCCACACCGCGGCCAGCGATCCGTACGCCGATCGCGCCAGCCGCGCGAGCCGCAGCGTCTGGTTCATCGACTTCCCGGAGAACCGCGCGTTGGCAAGCACCAGCGGAATGCCGCGCGCGCTGCACTCCGACACCATGTTCGGCCACACCTCGGTTTCCATCAGCACGCCCACGCCCGGATGGAAGTGATTGAGAAAGCCCCGCACGGCCTTCGGCGTGTCCCAGGGGAACCACGCCTGCTTGTCGCCCTCGCGCACGATGCGTTCGCCCTCCGCGCGGCCCGTCGCGGTGCCGTGCGTGAGCAGGATGCGGATGCCGGGGCGCAACTCGCGCAGCTTGTCGATGAGGATCGCCGCCGCGCGCGTCTCGCCGAGCGACACGGCGTGGATCCACACGGCGCCTGCTTCGGGCGATGCACCGTCGTACTGCCCGAAGCGCTCGTCGACATGCAGCAGGTAACCCGGCTCGGCGCGGCCACGTCGTTTCAACTTGCGACGCAGCAGCGGCTGAACGCCGATCACGGCGAGCGTGTACAGGCGCTGCATCATGCGCAAGACCTCACTGCCTGCCATGCGTCCCACACGGCCTGCACCGTCGGCGAAGGTTGCGCAAAGATGCTGCACTGCTTCGCCGCATCCACCGGCCCCGTGCGCCATGCGGTTTCGAAGTTGTAGATCTGCACATGCGGCAAATCGAGCGCGACGGCGATGTGGCTCAAGCCGCTGTCGACACCGATCACGCCTTGGCATGCGCCGATGCGGTCGGTGAGCGCGCCCAGATCCAGCCGCGGCCACACGTGCGCGCCTGGCCCGATTTCCTGCGCGATCCACTCGCTGCGTGCGCGCTCTTCTTCGCTGCCGTGCGGCAGCGCGATCGTGTGGCCCTGCGCGATGAGCCGCCGGCCGAGCAGCACCCAATTCATCTGCGGCCAGCATTTGTCCTCGCGCGATGTGCCGTGCACGAAGCAGATGGCATTGCGGTCGACGCCCGACGCTGTCTTCGCATGCAAGCCGAATTGCAATTGCGATGGGATTTCATAGTCGAACGCGCGCGCGCAGATCTCGCGAGCACGCCGCACCGCATGCACGTGCGGCTCGAGCGGGATCGCGACGTCGGCCACCCAGCGCGTGGGCGCCTCGTAGCCCGCGCCGTCCGTACGGTTCGCCATCGCGTAGCGCCGGCCCGTGTCGCTGGTGCGCGCGGCGCGCGCGATGAGCGCCGATTTCGTCAGGCCCTGCAAATCGACGATCGCGTCGTAAGGAACGCTGCGCAACTGTTTGCGAAACGTGCGCCAGTCGCTGCGCGTTTCGTGCGACAGGGGCGCACGGCTCCAGCGCCGCAGTTCGCATGGAATGATTTCGCCGACGCCTTCACAGCGTGCCACCAGCGGCGCAAAGGCTTTCTCGACCACCCAGTCGACCCGCACCTGTGGAACCCGCGCGCGGATGTCCTGCACGGCCGGCATGGTGTGCACCACGTCGCCCAGGGACGAGAGCTTGACGATGAGGACTCTCACGGGGCGTCATTGTGGCGCACTGGAACTTGCTAGCCGACAAGCTTGTCATAGTCGCCATGCGTGCCTATCCAGAACCAGTGGACGCCGCTTTGGACAGGAATGCCGAGCGCGCGGTAATACAGGCCCACGCGTGCACTGTAAAAGCGGCCGTCGGCAAGTGCCTTGAACTGTAATGACGGATGGGATGGGTCGGTCCTTAGCAGCGCGAAATTCTTCTTGGCGAGAGCCTGTATCGAGGCAGGCAGGGCGTCAAAACACTGCCAAAAGCGCGCAGAAGCCGTGTGTTTCAAAGATCGCGCGGGCTACGGGCGGACTTGTAATCGGCCAGGGCTTCGCACGCAAGCTGGTCGAGACTGCCCGATTTGGCATCCCGCTCGACCTGGCTGTCCCACTCGGCAGCGTCAAATTCGGCGAACCAATGCCGAAACTCCGCGAGCTCTTGCGGCGGGAGCGACTGCACGGCTTTTTCGATCGACTTGACGTTACGCATGGCTAAGTTCCAAGGGCGTAGTGTATGCCGCCAAACTCAATGCGCCGCAGTCTCGATTGCCGCGTCGGGCTTGACGCTGCGCAATAGCGAAAGCATCTC
>DATJJL010000387.1:0-2414 GCA_035492155.1 Ramlibacter sp.
AACGCTTTCGAGGTTTTCGATTCCTACTGCTTCGAGCTCGTCTTGCAGGCCGAGCAGCGCAAGTTCGCGCGTCGCATGCGGCAACAGCGTGATGCCGACGCCGATCTCGCGAATCTGCGGTGTCGATTCGTACACGTCGCATTGCAGCCCGAGCCGATGCAGCGACAGCGCCAGTGCAAAGCCACCGATCCCGCCGCCGACGATTGCAATGCGCATCGTTTTCCCTTCGAACCTACTCGGCCTTGATGCCTTGCGTCTTGATCAGGTTCGCCCAGCGGTCGGCGTCCTGCTCGACGAGCTTCTTGAACTCTTCCGGCGAGTCGGTCGCCGGGTCCATTCCCTGGGTCTGGAAAGCGTTGCGCACCTCGGGCAAGGCGAGGATCTCGTGCAATTCACGATTGAGGCGTTCGACCTCGCCGTGCGGCGTGCCGGCAGGCGCGAAGACGCCGTACCACATGTCGACGCTGCCTTTACCCGCGTGCGCCTCCTCCAGCGTGGGCACCTGCGGCAACAGCGGGTGGCGCTTGTCGCTGCCGATCGCCAGCGGCACGAGGCGCCCGGCCTTGATCTGCGGCAGCGCCACATGGATCGGAAGGAACCCGACATCGACCTGACCACCCATCAGCTCGGTCACGGCGGGCGCGGTGCCGCGATAGGGAATGTGCGTGAGATAGACGTGGTTCGTTGCCTTGAAGAGCTCCATCGACAGATGGTGCGGCGTGCCGACGCCGGGGCTCGCGTAGTTGATGGCGCCGGGGCGCTTCTTCGCCGCTTCGATGAGATCGGCCACGGTCTTGAAGCCGCTGCGCGGGCTCGCGACGAGCACGAGCTGGCCCCAGCTCGTCAATGACACCGGCACGAGATCCTTCACCGGGTCGAACGGCAGGTTCGGGTAGAGGCTGCGGTTCATCACCAGCGTGCTGACGGAGACCAGCAGCGTCGAGCCGTTCGGCGGCGAATGCACGACGGCCTCGGTGCCGATGTTGCCGGAGGCGCCGGGGCGGTTTTCCACGATCACCGGCCGCGAGAGCCGCTCGCCGAGTTTCGGGGCGACGGTACGGGCAACGATGTCGATGCCCGTGCCCGGTGTGAAAGGCACGATCAGACGAAGCGGCGTCGAAGTCTGGGCGAAAGAAGGAAGGATGATGAGCGCGCCGACGAGGAAGGCGGCGGCCCGGCGCACGAGGTGAAACATGGCATCGGCCCCTTTGGTATGTATGCTAACTATTAACCGGCGCCCCGACGAGGCACAATTCACGCATTCCCCTAAAACGCCTGCCACCTGTGTCCTCGACTGCGAAACTGCCCGCCCCGCTCTCGCGCCTTTATGCGCGACCGGGCTTCCTCCTGCGCCGCGCGCACCAGATCTCCGCAGCCGTGTTCGAGGACGAATGCCGCAACGTCGGCCTGACGCCCGCGCAATTCGGCGTCCTGACCGTGCTCAGAACTCATCCGGGGCTCGGCCAGTCCAGCCTGGCGCGTGCCCTCGGCTTCGACAAGGTGACGGTGCTGCGCGTGTTGCGTGGCCTCGAGACGCGTGGCTTTGTCGAGCGCGGCCCTGCCCCCGACAACAAGCGCAACATGTGCGTGAACTTGACCGACGCGGGCCGCGCCGTGCTGCAGCAGGCGCAGCGTCCGGCCGAGCGCGCGTACAAGCGACTGCTCGCGCCGCTGGACCGCAACCAGCAGGAGCAACTCATTCAACTGCTGCAATTGCTCACCGGGGAACTCGAGGAAGACGCGCGTGCGGCGTTCATCCCGCCGGGGCACGACTGATCAGCCGTTGCGGGCTTCGATACCCCAGCGCTTGAGCGCTTCGTCGTCGCTGGATCGCGCGTCGACCCACTGCGCGCCTTGCGGCGTGTGTTCCTTCTTCCAGAACGGCGCCTGCGTCTTGAGGTAGTCCATCAGGAATTCGCAGGCCTGGAAGCTTTCGTGCCGGTGCGCGGACGTGACAGCCACCATCACGATCTGGTCGCCGGGCTTGAGCTCGCCGATGCGATGGATGACGCGAACGCCGCGAATGTCGAAGCGGCGATGCGCTTCGTCGACCATAGCCTCGATCGCCTTCTCGGTCATGCCGGGGTAGTGTTCGAGCTCCATCGCGCCGACATCGCCCGAGCCGCGCACGGTGCCGACGAAGCTGCACACCGCACCCACGCCGTTGTCGCCTGCGCGCAGTTGCTCGCTTTCCTTCGCGAGGTCGAAATCGTCGTGCTGGATCGAAACGCGCGGCGCGGCCACGATCAGCCTCCGGTGACCGGCGGGAAGAAAGCCACTTCGCAGCCTTCTTCGAGAGCGGCGGTGTCATCACGCATTACTTGCGCGACTGCCACGCGCACGAGCTTGCCACGTGCGAGCGACTGCGCATAAGCGCCGCCGCGTGCGATGAGCTCGTCGCGCAATGCGCCGAC
>DATJJL010000388.1:0-4849 GCA_035492155.1 Ramlibacter sp.
CAACTACAACAAGGAAGACTTCCTCGCGCGCGTGAAGGAGATCACCGGCGGCAAGGGCGTGAAGATCGTCTACGACTCCGTGGGCAAGGACACTTGGGACAAATCGCTCGATTGCCTGATGCCTTTCGGGATGATGGTGACCTTCGGCAATTCGTCCGGGCCGGTGGCGCCTTTCGCGCCCGCGATCCTTGCGGCGAAGGGTTCGCTCTATGTCACGCGCCACACGCTGGGCACGCACACGGCCACGCGCGAGTCGTGCCAGGAAATCGCCGACGACCTCTTCGACGTGGTCGCCGGCGGCAAGGTGAAGATCGAAATCGGCCAGCGCTACAAGCTGGAAGACGCGGCGCAGGCACATCGCGACCTGGAAGCGCGCAAGACGACGGGCTCGACGATCTTCACGCTGTAGCGTCGAGCTTGCGACGAATGGATGAGCGTCTCGTTCCTACATGCATCGAGCGCATGGCCTTTCAGGTTGCCCGGCCGTCGCCCCGTAGATTGGTCTTCAGGGAGCAATCGTGCAAATGGCGTTTCGTGCATACATCGTGGAGGACAACCGGACGATCCGCGACAACCTCATCGAGACCTTGCAGGAACTCGCGATGATCGACCCGGTGGGCACCGCGGAGACGGAGCACGAAGGCAAGCAGTGGCTTGCCGACCATGAAGGGTGGTGGGACCTGGCGATCGTCGACCTGTTCCTGAAGGAAGGCAACGGCCTGAACATCCTGGAGGCCTGCCGCATACGGCGGCCGCAGCAAAAGATGGTCGTGCTGTCGAACCATGCGACGCGCGACATCCGCTGGCGCTGCGCGCAGCTGGGCGCCGATGCGGTGTTCGACAAATCGACGGAGCTCGAGGAGTTGGTGGATTACTGCGTCAGCGTGCGCGACGATCATTGATCGGTCGTCCCGGCGCAGGCCGGGATCGCCGGCGGTCCGCAAATCGCCATTGATCCATCGCCATCGCCATCGGCCTTCGCCGGGGTGACATCACTTCGGCATGAGCATCGCGCCGTCCGGCGCAGGGTCCTGCTGGCGCAGGCGATTGGGCGCGAGCGCGCCGGCCGAATCGAGGATGGGATACGCGATCGAGCAGATGTGCGAGTTGATGCGCTTCAGGTCGCTGATCAGGTCGATGTGCAGCGAGCTCGTCTCCATGCTCTGCGGCGTGTTGTCCACCAGGCGAGACAGGTGCGTCGATGCATAGGCGCGCTCGAGATCGCGAAAGCGAGCCTTTTCCTCCAGCAGCTTTTGCGCGTCGCGCACGGAGCCGTTGAGGAACACGCTCATGCCCAGGCGCAGGTTGTCGATGAGGCGTGCGTGCAGTTCGCAGATCTCGGCCATGCCGGCATCGGAGAACCTGCGGCCTTTCTTGATCTTCTTGTCCTCGATGTCGATGATCACGCGCTCGACGATGTCGCCGATCTGCTCCATGTTGATGGTGAAGCTGATGATGTCCGTCCAGCGGCGGCTTTCCTCTTCGCCCAGCGATTCGCGTGAGATCTTGGTCAGGTAGTACTTGATCGCGGAGTAAAGCTCGTCGACCTGGTCGTCGAGCTTTCGCAATCCTTCGGCCAGCCGCAGGTCGTTCGTCTTGATCACCTGCAGCATGCCGCCCAGCATCGTCTCGACGACGTCCGCCTGGTGCAGCGCCTCGCGTGCGGCGCAGGAGATCGCAAGCGACGGCGTGGCCAGCGCGGACGGGTCCAGGTGGTGCGGCCGTCCGGAGACCATCGCCTTGTTCGGCTTGGGAAGCCACAGCTCCACCTGCCGCGCGACGAACTGCGTGAGGCCGATGAAAAGGATCGCGATGATCGCGTTGATCGCCAGGTGGGTGAGCACGACCAGCGTCGCGGTGTCGTGGATGTAGTGCTGCGCCTGCTTCAGCCACCAATCGGCGAAAGGCGCGAGCAGCACCACGCCCACCGCCTTGAACACGAGATTGCCCACGGGCACCTGCCGCACTTCGACGGTGGACCTCGACGTGGTCAGCACAGCGAGCAGGCCGCTTCCAAGATTTGCGCCGAGCACGAGCCCCATCGCGCTTTCCGGCGGCACGAGGCCCGACGCGGCCATCGTTGCCGTGAGCAGCACGATCGCGAGGCTCGAATACGCGATCACGGCGAGGAACGCGCCCACGGTCATTTCAAGCAGCAGGTCGTGCGAGATGGATCCGAGCAATTCCTTGACGACCGGCGACTGCGTCATGAATTGCGTCGACTGCGCGATGAGCCGCAGCGCGAGCAGCATGAGTCCCAGCCCGATCAGGATGCGCCCGACGCGGCCGGCGGAAGTCGACTGCCTCGTGACGTACAGCACGACGCCCACGAAGATGAAAAGCGGCGACAGCCACGACAGATCGAACGAGAACACGACCGTCATCAGGCTCGTGCCCACGTCGGCGCCGAGCATCACGGCCAGGGCCATCGGCAGCGTGACAAGGCCCTGGCCGAAGAACGAGGAGATGATGAGGGCGGTGGCGGTGCTGGACTGCACGAGGGCCGTCACGCCGAGGCCGGAGATGGCGGCCGCCCAGCGATTCGCAAGACTGTGGGCGAGGACGTTGCGCAGGTTTGCGCCGAACACCCGCAGGATGCCCGCGCGCACGAGTTGCGTCCCCCACACCAGCAGCGCGATGGCTGCCAGCAGATTCAACAAATGCTTCATCGACCCGGCCAACTATACGCCGGGCCTGCGGGATCAGGGCTATCCCGTACGTCGCACCCGGACCAGTTCGTCGAGCACCAGGCACGCGGCGCCGATGGTGATCGCGCTGTCGGCCACGTTGAACGCAGGGAAGTACCACTCGGTGCGCCAGTGCACCTGGATGAAGTCGATGACGTAGCCGTACAACAAGCGGTCGATCACGTTGCCGATCGCACCACCCATGATGCACGCGAGCGCAAACGAGAACAGCCTCTGGCCCGCGTGCCGCCGCAGCAGCCACACGATGAAGATGGCCGCCGCCACGCCGATCGCGGTGAACAGCCACCGCTGCCAGCCCGACGCCGAGTGCAGGAACGAAAACGCCGCGCCCGTGTTGTGCGCGCGAACGATGTCCAGGAAACTGGTGACGTACGTGACGTCGCCGAGCCGGTAGTAGCCGGCGATGAGCACCTTCGTGAACTGGTCGACGATGATCACGCCCAGCGCGAGCAGCAGCCAAGGCCAGGACGTGCTTCCGCCCGCAACGGCGAATGTTCCGCGAGTGGATGCGCGCGCCATCAGGCGAACTTCCTTGGCTCACCCTCGCCGAAGAGGTTCTGGACGCAGCGCCCGCAGATCAGCGGATGGTCCTTGTCGATGCCGACGTCTTCGCGCCAGTGCCAGCAGCGCTCGCATTTCACGCCGAGCGACGGCTTGACGTCGACGCCCATCGCCTCGCCCGCATCGACCGTCGCCTTCGAGGTGATGAAGACGAAGCGCAGATCGTCTTCGAGACTTGCGAGGGCTTCGAAGAGTTCGGGATGCTGGTGCATCGGCACCGTGATGCCGACGGTGGCCTGCAGTGACGAGCCCACTTGCCCGGCTTCGCGCAACTGCTCGATCTCCTTGTTCACCATTTCGCGCGCGGCGCGAATGCGTGTCCATTTGTCGATCAGCGCCGCGTCGGGGCCGCCGATCTCGGCATAGGTTTCGAGGAAGATCGATTCGGAGTTCCCGAAGATCTTCCACGCTTCCTCCGCGGTGAAGGAAAGAAAGGGCGCCATCCAGCGCAGCATTGCATGCGTGATCTGCCACAGCGCCGTCTGCGCGCTGCGGCGTTCGAGCGACTTCGGCTTCGTCGTGTAGAGGCGGTCCTTCAGGATGTCGAGGTAGAAGGCGCCGAGGTCTTCGGAGCAATACACCTGCAGCTTCGCGACGACAGGGTGGAATTCGTACACCTCGTAATGCGCGAGGACTTCCTCCTGGAACTGCGCCGCACGCGAGACAGCGTAGCGATCGATCTCGAGCATTTCCTCGAGCGGCACGGCATCCTTCGCCGGATCGAAATCGCTGGTGTTCGCGAGCAGGAAGCGCAGCGTGTTGCGGATGCGGCGATACGCGTCAACCACGCGTGCGAGGATTTTGTCGTCGCCCGCGATGTCGCCGGAGTAATCCGACGCAGCAACCCACAGGCGAATGATTTCGGCGCCGAGCTTTTTCGTCGTCTCCTGCGGATCGACGCCGTTGCCCAGCGACTTGCTCATCTTGCGGCCCTGCGCGTCCACGGTGAAGCCGTGCGTGAGCAGCCCGCGGTACGGCGCGCGGCCGTACATCGCGCACGCAGTGAGCAGCGATGAATGGAACCAGCCGCGATGCTGGTCGTGGCCTTCGAGGTACAAGTCGGCCTCGGGGCCGCTGTCGTGGCCCGCGCCGGCATGCGACTTCTTGAGCACGGTGGTGTGAGTCGTCCCCGAGTCGAACCACACCTCGAGGATGTCGCTCGACTTCGTGTAGTTCGGTGCGTCGGGCGCGGCGCCAACCCGCGCGAAGATTTCTTCGGTGCTCGCCTTGCTCCACGCCTCGATGCCGCCCGCTTCGACCATTTCGGCGGCGAGGTCGAGGATCTCCATCGTCTTCGGATGCAACTCGCCCGAATCCTTGTGCAGGAAGAAGGGCAGCGGCACACCCCACGAACGCTGGCGCGAGATGCACCAGTCGGGCCGGCCCGCGATCATGTCGCGCAATCGGGCCTTGCCGTTCTCGGGGAAGAAGCTCGTTTCCTCGATCGCATCGAGCGCCATCTGGCGCAGCGTGCGCGGCGCCTTGTCCTTGGTGAACACGCCCTGGCCTTCGTCCATGCGGATGAACCACTGCGCCGCCGCGCGGTAAATCACCGGCGTCTTGTGGCGCCAGCAATGCGG
>DATJJL010000389.1:0-16686 GCA_035492155.1 Ramlibacter sp.
CAGCATGGCATGCGGCACGCGGCCGTCGATGATGTGCACGGCATTGACGCCGCTCTTGGCAGCGTCGAGCGCGCCCGCGATCTTCGGCAGCATGCCGCCGGAGATCGTGCCGTCGGCGAAGAGACCGTCGATCTCACGCAGGGAAAGCTCGGTGAGCAGGTTGCCCGATTTGTCGAGCACGCCCGGCGTGTTGGTGAGAAGCATCAGCTTTTCCGCCTTCAGCACCGCCGCAAGCTTGCCCGCAACGACGTCGGCGTTGATGTTGTAGCTCTCGTTCTGCTCGCCGAATCCAAGAGGAGAGATGACCGGGATGAACTGGTCGTCCTGCAGCGCCTTCACGACGGACGGATCGATCGCGATGATGTCGCCGACCTGGCCGATGTCGTGTTCCTTCGCCGGATCGCTCGGATCGAGCATCTTCAGCTTGCGTGCGCGGATCAGCCCACCGTCGCGGCCCGTGAGGCCCACGGCCTTGCCGCCTGCGTGGTTGATCAGGCCGACGATGTCCTGCTGCACTTCACCCGCGAGGACCCACTCGACGACTTCCATCGTCTCGGCGTCCGTCACGCGCATGCCCTGCACGAACTCGCCCTTCTTGCCGACGCGGTTGAGCGCCTGCTCGATCTGCGGGCCGCCGCCATGCACGACGACCGGGTTCATGCCCACGAGCTTGAGGAGAACGACGTCCTCCGCGAAATCGGCTTGCAGTTCGGGATCGGTCATGGCGTTGCCGCCGTACTTGATCACGATGGTCTTGCCGTGATATCTGCGGATGTAGGGCAACGCCTGCGCGAGGATCTCGGCCTTGTCGCGGGGCGTGATTTGGCTCAGGTCGGTCATGGCCCGGAATTATCCGGGATCACCGGCGAAGCCAGCGGGGAACCTTGAAGCGCACGATGCTCACGTAGGCCCAGACGTAACTCACGACGAACAGGGCCGTAAAGAAGATGAGGACGGGCGTATTCCGCCAGAACAGCACGGCCGGGATGACAGTGAGGACAGTAAAGCCCCACAGGTAAGGCGACGTGCGGTTGTTGCGCATCAGCATGCGGCGCGCCTCGTCGTCGTCGAACACGCCGCGCACGATGCGCCGGTAGATCAGCTGGTGGAAATGCAGCGCGTCGGCGACGCCGGGCGACTGTCCGCGACTGAGCTTGCGGTAGATGGAAAACAGCGTCTCCCACACCGGGTAGATGAGCAGAAGCACCGGGAACCATGGCGAGACCGCGGGGTAGCGCTGCACGAGCTGGACGCTCGCCACCGCGATCACCACGCCCCACAAATACGCGCCGCCGTCACCCGCGAAGATGAGACCGCGCGGGTAGTTCCACACGAGGAAGCCGGCGGTCGACCCGGCGAGCACCATCATGACCCCGGCGAGCTGGCGGTCGCCCGCGAGCAGGCTCACGTACGCCAGCGCGAAGCAGCAGATCATCGCGACGATGCCCGCGAGGCCGTTGTAGCCGTCGATCAGGTTGAAGGCGTGCGGCAGGCCCGCGACGGCGAAGATCGCAAGCGCGATGCCGGGCCACGCGGACGCGGCCCAGAGCGACTGCGTCCAGTTGAGCCCGAGCGAGGGAATCGAAAGATTCAAGAGCGCCGTGGCGACGGCCCCGGCCACCACGGTGAACAACAAGCGCCAGGCGGCAGTGAGACGATGCGTGAGGTCTTCGGCCACGCCGCCCGCGACCGCGATGATCGCGACCGCCCACCACGCTGCCGCCATGCCGATGGGCAAACGGATCTGATTCGGAATCGCGAGGAACCGCTCCGCGCCCACGATCCAGCACCAGCCCGCAGTGCACGCCACCATCATGGCAACGCCGCCCAGTCGCGGGACGTGACCGGCGTGAAACCGCTGCGGCACCGACTGGCCGTAGCGGCGGCCGTTGGTACGCCCGATGCGAAGCAGGATCGCGCATGCAATGGCAGATACCGCGCCGCACAGGATCAATAGAATGAGCATGCCTCTCCTCTCGGGGCGGCATTGTCTCATCCCACCATGAAGATTCTCCTGTTCGGCGCGGACGGCCAGCTGGGAACGCAGCTGCGCACCACGCTTGCCGCGCTCGGCGACGTTCTCGCGCTCTCGCGGCAAAACGGCGGCGATGTGACGGATGCGGACGCCGTGCGGCGCGCGGTGACGCAGTTCGCGCCGGATGCGATCGTCAATGCCGCGGCCTACACGGCGGTGGACCGCGCAGAAAGCGAGCCTGATGCGGCATATGCGGTCAACGCGCTCGCATGCGAAACACTCGCGCGCGCAGCGCAGGATTGCGGCGCGTGGCTCGTTCACTACTCCACCGACTATGTGTTCGACGGCAGCGGCACGCGCCCATGGCGCGAAGACGACGTTCCCGCGCCGCTTTCCGTGTACGGCGCGAGCAAGCTCGCCGGCGAAGAAGCGATCCGCGAACACTGCGAGCGGCACATCATCTTGCGCACCAGCTGGGTGTTCAGCAGCACGGGCGCGAACTTCGTCAAATCGATTTTGGCTGCGGCACGCGATCGCGAATCGCTCACGGTGGTGAACGACCAATGGGGCGCACCGACCGGCGTGCATCTGCTTTCCGACATCACTGCGCGCCTCCTGCCCTTCCTCGACAACCGACACGCGGGCCTCTATCACTGCGTGGCAAGCGGATTCGTCTCGCGCTTCGATTTCACGGCGTTTGCCCTCGCCTGCGCGATCGACTGCCGCATGCCGATCAAGGCGGGGCCCGATTCACTGCGCGCGGCAAGCACGAGCGACTTTCCTTCCGCGGCTCGCCGGCCGCTCAACTCGCGCCTGGACACCACACGCCTGCGCGAAACATTCGGCATCGAGCTCGCGCCGTGGCAGGACGAAGTGCGAAGCACCATCGCGTGCATTGCTGCAGACGCCATGCGAAGATAAGTCGTGTACGAAATCACCGACGCCCAGCGCGCCACGCTGCCTTACAGCAGCATCTGCTACGTGCAGTGCGTCTGGCCTGATGGATTTCTCACACGAGCATCGGCGGTAGTCGTCGGCCCGAACGATGTGCTGACTGCGGAACACGTGGTCTTCGACGCGAACCACGGCGGCTATGCGCTCAGCATCACGATCTCGCCGGGCGCGGACACGTACCCGGCTTTCGACGCATCGCTCGGCTCCTACAGCGACGTGGGAGTGATCTTCACGCGCACCGCGAACTGGGACAGCGACGGCGACGGGCTGCTCACCTCGGCGGAGTCGCAGTCCGACCTCGCGCTTCTCGGGCTTCGCACGCCGATCGGAAACGTGAGCGGATTCACCCCGGTCACGCCCTATGCCGGCGATGTGTCGGGCACGATCGACGGCTACCCGGCACGCGGTACCGGCTTGATGGAAGAAGCGGTGATGGCGCAAGAGTCGCCTTATTGGTCGGTGTACAACGTCGACGCGAGCCTGGGGCCGGGCGCCTCGGGCAGCCCGCTGCTGCAAACCGTGAACGGCGTCACGTACGTCGTCGGCGTGCTATCCGCCGGCGATTCGGCTTTGACATTCAGCACCTACGCGGGGCTTTTCGGCAGCAACTGGCAATGGGTGCTGGATGCGATGCGCGCCGACGACGGTGTCATGACAGGTGTGCAGCTGCCCGCGAGCAGTGCGTTTCCGGGTGCGGCCACGGGCGTGGTCACCTACCTCGGCACGGGCCTGGACATCTTTCGCAGCACGTCACTCGACGAAACCTACCTGGGCCGCGGCGGCACGGACTCGGTCGTGTTCTCGGGCAACCGTGCGGACTACCAGCTCCAACACTCGGGCAGCGACGTGCTGGTGGACGACTCGGTGGCGGGCCGCGACGGCGACGACACGCTGGCCGACATGACACACGCCGTGTTTGCGGACATGAACGTGAACCTGCGCGTGGGCGCGGATTCGCAGTCGATCTCGGCATGGGACCTCAAGCTGCTCGAAGACCTGTACGTCGGCTTTTTCAACCGGATTCCCGAAGCCGATGGCCTGGACTACTGGATCGGGCAGGTGCGTGCGGGCCAAAGCATCGTGCAGGTCGCGGACAACTTCTATGCCGCGGCATTGCAGTATCCGGCGCAGACGGGCTACTCGAACTCCATGACATCCGCGGATTTCGTGAACCTCGTCTATCGCAGCTCGCTGGGCCGCCCCGATGGCGCCGATCCGCAAGGCCTGCAGTTCTGGGTGGACGCACTCGCAAACGGCACCTCACGCGGTTACGTTGTCGACGAGATCGTGCAGACCGCGCTTTCGCTGAAGGGCGATGCGACCTGGGGATGGGTTGCAGACCTGCTCGATAACAAGGCTGCCGTCGCCTACCGCTTCGCGGTGCAAATGGGCCTGGGCTACAACTCGCCGCAGGATTCCATCGCCCACGGCATCCAGATAGCCAGTGCAGTCACCCCGACCAGCACGGCCGAAGCCATTGTGCTGATCGGGGTGCCCGACACCTTCTCTACCCTGGGCTAGCGCCCGCGGCCTTCACGGCGCGAGCGCTGAATCGACTTCGGAGATCACGGCATCGTCGGCGCCACCGACGAGTGCCTGCAGGCGAATGCGCGACAGCAAATACAGATAGCGCTGCTGCGCCAGGTCGCGCAGCGTTGTCACGCGTTGTTCCTCGGCGTTCAGGACATCGAGCAAGGTGCGGGCGCCGCCTTCGAACGATTTGCGGCTGGACACAACCATCACGTCCGCGGACTTCGCGGCCTGCTCGAGCGCCGTGACCTTCGCCACGCCTTCGGTCACGCCGCGATATTCCTTTTCGATGCGCAAGCTCAGATCGCGGCGGGTTGCTTCGAGGGATTCGTTGGCCTGCTCGAGCGCCGCGACGGCCTGGCGGATCTGCGAATTGACCTGGCCGCCGGCGAAAAGCGGAAGGCTGAACTGGATGCCAACCGACTTCTGGTCGTACTTCGAGTTGATCTGCGTGGGGCTGTCGCTCTTGGTGATCGACCACTGCGCGATCGCGTCGAGCGTGGGCAGGTGTCCCGCACGCGCCTTGTCGATGTCCCTGCGGGCGGCGTCGCGCTGCGCCGTGAGCGACAGGATTTCGGGACTGCTCTGTTCGGCGCGCTGCAGCCAATCATCGAGCTGGGGCGGCGACGGCGGATCGAGGTGCATCCGCGCGGGGTCGAGCGGTGCGAGCCGGACGACCGGCACGTCGACCATCACCTGCAGGGCACGGCGCGTGTACGTCACGTTCTGGCGCGCCTCGAGTTCCTGGGCGATCGTCATGTCGAGTTTCGCCCGTGCTTCATCGATGTCGGTGCGCACGCCCGAGCCTGCCTTGAAAAGCTTCTGTGCCGCATCGAGGTTGGCCGTGTACGTTTCCTTCTGCTGCAGCACGAGTTGCAGCTGGTCTTCAGCGAGCAGGCAGTCCATGTAGGCGCTCGCGACACGAACGGCCAGGTTCTGCACTTCCTTCTCGAGCTGCGCGTTGGCATCGGCAACCTGGTCGTGCGCCTGTGCGAGGTCGGCGAACTGGTAAGGGCGATAAAGCGGCTGGCGCAAAGTCAGCGCGCCGGTGTCGCTGTTGTAGAACTGCTCGCCGGCGACCGGTCCACTCAGGCCCGGCTGGATGCTTTGCAGATGGTTGCGGTTCTGCCCATAGGACGCGGACAGGTTGGGCATGAGTTGCGCCCGCGCCTGCGGCAGGCGTTCGCGCCGCGCGTCCGTAGCCGCGCGCGCCGTGCGAAGCGTCGCGTCTTTCTCCAGGGCGAGGCGATAGGCCTCCGCCAGGGTCAGTGCAGGCGCAGGCGCCGCAGTGGAAGCCGACACTGCCGATGCAGCGTAGGCCGCACGCGCGGCAGGTGCCGCTTGTGCGTGCGACGCGAGCGGCGCCACCGCGCATAGAGATGCGATGCAGGCGAGACGAACGCGCATCACTCCTCCTTCATCGCCGCAGCGAGGCGCTTGATCAGCGGGTGCATCAGGTAAGCAAGCATCGTGCGCTCACCCGTCCTCAACACGACTTCCACAGGCATACCGGGTTGCAGCACGCGGTTGCCAAGCTCCTTGTAGCCCTCGGGCGTGACGGACACGCGCGTGAGGTAGTACGGGTTGTTGCCGTTGGCGTCGGTCAGCAGGTCGCCCGAGACGGAAACGACCTTGCCCTCCACCAGCAGCACCGGGGAATTGGAGAACGTGTTGAAGCGGATGTCGACGGGCAAGCCGGCGTGCACGCGGTCGATCAGGTTCGGCGCCACCTTGGTCTCGATCAACAGCAGCTCGTTTTCGGGAACGATGTCCATGACCTTCTGGCCCGGCTGGATCACGCCGCCGACGGTCTGGACGGAAAGACCCACCACCTGTCCGGTGGCGGGCGAACGCAGCTCGATGCGATTGAGGTCGTCGATCAGCGCCCGGTACTTCGATTCGTCACCTTGGACCTGCCGGGTCGTGTCGCTCAGCTGGCCTTCCACTTCCTTGCGGTATGCCTGCAGGGTGCTCACGCCGCGCTGGCGCAATTCAGCAACCGCGTTCTGCGTGCGGGCGATGTTGCCCAGAAGCTCGGCGATGGAGCCGTTCGCATCTGCCACCATCCGCTCGAGTTCGAGCTGGCGGTTGCGCGGGATGTATCCCTCGGTCACGAGTTCGCGCGTGTGGGACAGCTCGTCGTTGATCAGCTGCAGCTGGGTTTTCCGGCTGGGAAGCATCTCCTGGTAGGAGCGCAGCAGCGACTCCTGCCCGCGCACGCTCTCTTCGACGCCCTGCAAGTCGGCACGAAGCCCCGAGCGGCGGGACTCGAACAACTGCTGCTGCGTCGTGACCTGGTTGCGGATCAACGGATCCTTCTCCGCGGCCGCCAGCAGTTCCGGGTTGAACGTGATCTTGCTTTGCCCGGTTTGCTCGGCGATGAGACGACCTTGCATCGCACGCAAGCTGAAATACTCCTGCCGGATGGACTCGTAGTTGGCGCGAGCTGCGGCGTCGTCGAGCTTGATCAGGACCTGACCTTCCTTGACGTGGTCGCCCTCCTGCACGAGCACCTCCTTGACGATGCCGCCCGTCTGGTGCTGGACCGCCTTGCGCTTCGTGCTGATCGACACCAACCCCTGACTGGGGACGCCCTCATCGAGAGGCGCGACGGTTGCCCAGATCAGGAAGCCGCCGAATCCGATGGCGAGCGCCCACAGGCCGATGCGTCCGGCGCGGATGGATTCGCGCGCTTCGACGACTTCGTTGGCGTCCATGTCGGTCGCAACGGTCGCGCCAGTCGCGCCGGGCAATGCAAGGGTGTTTTCGGTTTTCATATCGGGACCGGGAAAAATTCGGGTGTGAAGATCAGGCGGGCTGCGGATTGGCGAGCTTTGCGGTGGGGGCGGGAGCGCGCAGCTGCGCGAGGACCGCATCGCGCGGGCCGTCGGCGCGAATCTGTCCGTCGACAAGCAGCACGATGCGGTCGGCCAAAGCCAGGGCAGAGCCGCGGTGCGTGATGAGGACGACCGCGTTGCCCTCGGACTTGAGCTGGTGCACCGCGCGGGCGAGCGCTGCTTCGCCGACCTCGTCGAGATTGGCGTTCGGCTCGTCGAGAACGACCAGGTTCGGGTTTCCGTACACGGCGCGCGCAAGGCCGATGCGCTGGCGCTGGCCGCCGGACAGCATTCCACCGGCGGCACCCACGGGCGTGTCGTAGCCCTTCGGGAAACGCAGAATCATTTCGTGCAGGCCCGCAGTGCGCGCAGCTTCGATCACCTTTTCGGAATCGAGCTCGCCCATCCGGCTGATGTTCTCGGCGATGGTGCCTTCGAACAGCTCGATGTTCTGCGGCAGGTAGCCGATGTGCGGCCCCAGCTCCACGCGATTCCACTCGGAAACGGGGATGCCGTCGAGCAGGATTTCGCCTCTCACACGCGGCCAGATACCCGTGACCACGCGTGCCAGCGTCGACTTGCCGGAGCCCGACGGTCCCATGATGACCATCACTTCGCCAGGACGGATCGCCAGGTCGATTCCCTTGAGGATCGGCTCCTTGCGTCCGGCCGCTTCGGCCACCGCGCCGCGAAGCACGACTTCGCCGGTGGGCGTCTGTCCGCGCCACGGCACATGACGCTCGGGACGCTCGGCAAGCAGCTTTTCCATGCGCAGGAACGCATCGCGCGCATTGGCGAAGGTTCGCCACGACTGCACGAGCGCGTCGATCGGCGACAGCGCACGGTTCATCAGCAGGTTACAAGCGATCATGCCGCCGGGTGAGAGCTCACCCCTCGCGACGAGGACCGCGCCCGCGGCGAGGCTGACCGATTGCTGTGCATAGCGCACGAACTTGCTCAGCGCTGCGGCGCGATGGACCACGGACTGCGAATGACCGTGCTTGGCGTTGTACGTGTCCTGCCACGCCTGCCAGCGCTGTCGCAAGCTGCCGAGCATTCCCATGGACTCGATGACCTCGGTGTTGCGCAACTTGCTGCGGACGTACATCTGCACGTCGATCGCGGCCTTGGCGGCGTCCTGCGACGGTTTCACCGTGCGTGCATGGCCGAACCAGGCCAGCGTCGCCTGCACGATCGCGAACACCACGGTGACTTCTCCGAGGAGCGGGTGAACCATGGACATCACCACGATGTAGATCAGCGTCCAGGGCAGGTCGAACAGCGTGAACAGCGTCTGTCCGGTGAGGAACTGCCGGATCTGGAGCAGGTCGGCGAAGGCGCGGGTCGGTCCGCTGCTCGAGCCTTCGAGATAGGTTTCGAAACTGGAGTTGAAGACGCGCGTGCTCAGGCGCCGGTCGAAACGGATTCCGGAGTGGATCAGGATCTGCGAACGCGTCCACTCCGCGATGCCCATCAGCGCGAAGAAAAGAAGAGTGATCAGGGAGATCGCGATAAGCGTCAGCTCGTTGCGGCTGGTGAGGACGCGGTCGTAGACCTGCATCATGTAGAGCGTCGGCGCGAGCATGAGCAGGTTCGCGATGAAGCTGCAGATGCCTACCACCACGAACTCGCGGCGGAAGTTCCAAAGGGATGCGGCGAGTTCGCTGCGCTGAAAGAAAGCCGGTGTTTTCATGTCGATTCTCAACTTCCCGTGGCAACGGCAGTCACCGCACCGGCGGCGCTCGCCGCGCCCTTGTTGGCCGGCTGTGCCGGCTGCACCTGACCTGCCTTGGCCATTGCAGCCAGAACTTCGTCGCGGGGGCCGAAGGCCTGCGCTGCGCCGTCGCGCAAAACCAGCATCCTGTCGGTCACGGCCAGCACGCTCGTGCGGTGCGTCATGATCACGAAAGTCGTGCCCTTGCCTTTCAAGGCACGGATGGCGGACGCCAGCGCCGCGTCGCCATGTTCATCGAGGCTCGAATTGGGCTCGTCGAGGACGACGAGCGAGGGCTCACCGTACATCGCGCGGGCAAGCGCCACGCGTTGCCGCTGGCCGCCGGAGAGCATCGCGCCTTCGTCGCCGATCGGGCTGTCGTAGCCGTCGGGCAACTGGCTGATGAAATCGTGCAGGCCCACGGCGCGTGCGGCGGCCTCGACTTTATCCATGTCAACGGTGCCGAAGCGCGCGATGTTCTCGGCGATTGTTCCTTCGAAAAGCTCGACGTCTTGCGGCAGGTATCCCACATGCGGGCCGAGTTCAGCCTTGTCCCAAGCGAAGACATCGGCACCGTCCAGGCGCACCTTGCCACCCGCGGCCGGCCAGATGCCCACCAGCAGACGCGCGAGCGTGGTCTTTCCGGAAGCCGACGGGCCGACGACAGCCAACACCTGGCCGGGCGCGAGCGCGAACGACACGCCTCGCAGGATGGCGATTTGCGAGCCGGGAGCGCCCGCCGAGACCTGCTCGACCGCGAGCGAACCCTTAGGCGCCGGCAGGGACATGGTGGGCTGCCTGGCAGGCACCGCGGAAAGCACTTCCGACAGCCTTGTCCATGAGTCGCGCACCATCACCGCCGTGCGCCACTGGGTGACGATGGTGACGAGAGGCGCGAGCATCCGCCCGCCGAGGATCGAAGCGACGATGAGCATGCCGCCGCCGCCATTGAGTTCGTTTTGCAGGAGCAGCCACGCAGCGAAACCGAGAAGCATCGAGCTCATGGTCAGCTGCATGAACTTGGTGATCGACTGAAACTTGCCTGCACTGGCGGATGCGCGGGCCTGCAGTTCGAGGAACTTGCGCTGCTTTTGCTGCCAGCGTTCGTGGATGTCGTGCAGCATGCCCATCGATTCGACGACTTCGGCATTGCGCAGCGTGCCGTCCGCGTATTGCTGCGCGGCCATCGATTCGCGGTTTGCCGCAACCAGCGGCGGCTGCGTGCTGCGCTCGTTGAACCAGCCGATGGCGACCTGCACGATCGCGCCGACGACGGCCACCCAACCCAGGAGCGGGTTGATCGCGAAAATGAAGATGACCGCCAGCAAGGCCATCGGCGCTTCCATCACGGCCGACAGCAGCGGCGATCCGAACATGTCGCGGATGGTCTTCAGGTCCATCAGCGGCTGCGCGCTCGGCGCACCCGGGCGCTGGAGGTTGATCGTGAACATGGCGTTGAAGACCCGGTGCGCAAGCGCGTGCTCGAAACTCTCGCCGGCTTCGTGCAGGATCTCGCCGCGGGCCCATTCGACGATCTCGAGCACGACGTAAACGGCCAGCACGGCCAGCAGCAGCATCGCCAACGTCATCAGGTTGCGGCTGTTGATCACGCGGCTGTAGACCTCCAGCATGTACGCGGTGGGGGCCAGCGTGAGCACGCCCGAGACCACGCTGAACCCGCCGGCCCGTCGCATGTACGGCCGGGTCTGTTCCACGGCTTCGCGGAGTTCCTGGGATTTCGTGGGAATCATGCGGCGTTCTCGATTCGGATATAGGCGGGAAGCGCGTTGGCGGGCGCCTTGAGGGGCACAGGTGCCGCAGCTTCGTCTGTCGCTTCCGAGAAATGGAAGGACAGCTCGAAGCTGCGGCCCGCGCCTCCCGACAGCACGATCTCCCGCACCTTCTCGGTACGGAAACGCTCCTCGTCCCCGTGCGAAAGCGCCACCTGGAACCGGATGCGGCCGTCCAATGTGTACATCGACAAATTGCCGTCGCGGAGGCTGAGCGTATGGCGGTCGAAATGCACGGGAGCGGTTTTCGCGAACCGGACCAGCGGCAGCGGCTTGTCGCCGAGGCGTTGGAGGTTGAACGGGCTGTCGGGATGCTGGTACACGATGCGGCAGACGCGCGAGACGGAATAGATCACGTTGCACGCCATCTGCGAGCCGATGTTCGGGAAGCTCTCACGCAGGCCGCGATAGGCGAGGTGATGAAGCGTCACGCGGTGCCAGCACCTGTGCTGCTGGACGATGGGTGCAAGGCTGTTGCACGCCTTCGCGAACATCTCCTGCAATGCCCCGAGCTGCGCCGCCTGTTCGGGCGACGGGTTCAGGGTGACATGCAGGATTTGGCTCATGAGGAGCCGGGATTCTATGCTCCTATATGAACTCTCCTATATGAATTCCGAGCGAATCACTCAACCAATCGGTGGCAGCGTGAATTCGACACGTCCGGCGGCGATGAAGTAAGGATTCAGGATGGCCCGGTCCACACCGTAGCGAAGTGGCGCACCGTTCGCACCGATCACCGAGCCGCCGGCTGCTTCCAGCACCGCCTGCCCCGCTGCCGTGTCCCACTGCGATGTGGGGCCCATGCGCGGATAGACATCCGCCAGCCCTTCGGCGATACGGCAGAACTTGAGCGAGCTGCCGGCCGCGACGAATTCATACAGACGGCCCAAGGCCTCCAGCCAGCGGCCCATCGCGTCGGTGCCATGCGAGCGGCTGCCCATCACGCGCAGCGGGTTTCCGGCCTGCCAGCTGCTGACCGCGATCGCCTTCGCCTCGCCCGGCATTCCCTTGAATGCGCCCGAATCTTTCGCGCCTTGGTACAGCTCATCGAGCGCCGGTGCGAACACGACGCCCGCCGCCGGCACGCCCTGGCTGACGAACGCGATGTTGACCGTGAACTCGCCGTTGCGATTGAGGAATTCCTTGGTGCCGTCCAGCGGATCGACGAGGAAAAACTCGGGAACCGCCCGGCCCGTCCTGTCGCCGGACTCCTCGGACAGGATGAAGACGCCCGGAAACTCTCGTTCGAGCCGCGCGCGGATCACCGCGTCTGCACGCAGATCCGCCTCCGTGAGCGGGGAGCCGTCGTCCTTGCTCGTGCTGGCCGTGCCGCCGGTGCTGCCGGCTTCGTAGACCTGCATGATTTCGCGCCCGGCCGCCAGCGCGATGTCGCATAGAACGGCCAGTTCGCGGGATCCGATAGCCTGCGTCATGCGCGTTCCCCGTGGTAGTCGCGATACCAGGCCGCAAAGCGCGCGAGACCGTCGTCGAGAGATGTGCTCGGGCGAAAGCCGGCCCACTTGGCCAGCGCGTCGACGTCCGCATAAGTGGCCGGCACATCACCCGGCTGCATCGGGAGCATGCGCGTCTGCGCCTTGCGGCCCAGATGCTTTTCGAGCGTCGCGATGAAATCCATCAGCTGCACCGGCGAGTGGTGCCCGATGTTGAAGATGTGATGCAGCGGCTCGCCCGCCTTCGGCTCGGGCGCACGATCGAGCACACGCACGACACCTTCGACGATGTCGTCGATGTAGGTGAAATCGCGCTTCATGTCGCCGTGGTTGAACACGTCGATCGGCCGGCCTTGCAGGATCGCTTCGGTGAACGAGTAGTAAGCCATGTCGGGCCGGCCCCAGGGCCCATACACCGTGAAGAAGCGCAGGCCCGTCGCCGGAAACCCGTACAGGTGCGTGTACGCATGCGCCATCAGCTCGTTCGATTTCTTCGTCGCGGCGTACAGGCTCACCGGATGATCGACAGGGTCGCCCTCGGAGAACGGCATCTTCGTGTTGCCGCCATACACGCTCGAGCTGCTCGCATAGACGAGATGCGCGATCTGCGTGTTGCGGCAACCTTCGAGCACGTTGAGAAAGCCCACGAGATTGCTTTGCGCATATGCGTGCGGGTTCTTCAGCGAGTAACGCACGCCCGCTTGTGCTGCCAGGTGCACCACGCGCTCGATGCCCGCCTCGGCGAAAAGTGCGGCCATTGCGTCCCGGTCGGCAATATCGACGCGGCGAAATTCAAAGCCGGGGCGGCCCTGCAGACGCGCAAGCCGGTCCTGCTTGAGCCGGGGGTCGTAATAGTCGTTCAGGTTGTCGATGCCCAGCACTTCGTCGCCGCGCGCGAGCAGCTTCTCGGCAGTGAACATGCCGATGAAACCAGCAACGCCTGTGACGAGGACTTTCATGTCGCGCTGCGACCCATCGGAAGATACTCGAAGCCCAGGCGCTTCATCTGCGCGGGCTCGAAGAGGTTGCGGCCGTCGATCACGAGCGGGCGGCGCAGCGCGCGCTTCATCGTGTCGAAGTTCGGGCTGCGGAAAACCTTCCACTCGGTGACGATCACGAGCGCATCGGCGCCTTCCAGCGCGGACATCGGATCGGCGCAAAGCTCGAGATCCGCACGATCGCGGTAGATGCGGCGCGTCTCCTCCATCGCAGCCGGATCGTGCGCCGCGACTTTCGCGCCGCGCGACCACAGGGCCGCGAGCACGTCGCGCGAAGGTGCTTCGCGCATGTCGTCGGTGCCCGGCTTGAATGCCAGGCCCCACAAAGCCACGCGCTTGCCGGAAAGGTCTTCCCCAAGGCGAGAGACGATCTTGCGAATGAGGACCTGGCGCTGCGCCGCGTTGGCCTCTTCCACCGCATCGACCACGCGCATCGCGACGCCATTTTCCTCGCCCATGTGCCGCAGCGCGCGCACATCCTTCGGAAAGCACGAGCCGCCGTAGCCGCAGCCTGCATACAGGAAGTCGTAGCCGATGCGCGGGTCGGAGCCGATGCCGCGCCGCACGAATTCGACGTCGGCGCCGAGCGCTTCGGCCAGATTCGCCATTTCATTCATGAACGAGATGCGCGTGGCGAGCATTGCGTTGGCCGCGTACTTGGTCAGCTCCGCGGAACGGATGTCCATGTGCAGCAGGCGTTCGTGATTGCGCTGGAAAGGCGCGTACAGCTCGCGCAGCTTTTGCTTCGCGATGTCCGAATCGGTGCCGACCACGATGCGATCGGGCTTCATGAAGTCTTCGACCGCGGCGCCTTCCTTGAGGAACTCGGGGTTCGATGCCACGGCGAAGTCGTGCGACACGCTGCGTTCCGCCAAAGCCTGGCGAAGCGTCTCGCGCACCTTGTCGGCCGTGCCGACAGGCACCGTGGACTTGCTGACCACCAGCTTGAACCCGTTCATGTGGCGACCGATGTTGCGCGCCGCGGCCAGCACGTGACTCAGGTCGGCCGATCCGTCTTCATGCGGCGGCGTGCCGACGGCGATGAACTGGATGTCGCCGAAATCGACCGCCTGCTTCACTTCCGTGGTGAATGAGAGGCGCCCGGCGGCGACGTTGCGCGCGACCATCTCGTCCAGGCCCGGCTCGTAGATCGGCAGGCGGCCTGCGCGCAGCGTGGCGATCTTGCTCTCGTCGAGGTCGAGGCACAGCACATCGTTGCCCACCTCGGCCAGGCACGCGCCGGTAACGAGTCCGACATAGCCGGTTCCGACGATGGTGAGTTTCATTGCGATTCCTTCTCTGGTTCTTCCACAGCCAACGCAAGCGCGAACCCCGAGGGCGCGTCCAGCTGGAGGATACGGTACTGCCTGATGCGCCCTTGCTCGTCATCCAGGCGTGCGGTGTCGCCGCGCGCGCCCGCACGGCCCATTGCGTCCACGCCGACGCCGGCCGCCTTTACCAGCGCTTCCTTCCGAGTCCACAACCTGTAGAACGCTTGCTGATTCTCCGCCTGTGCGATCCATGCCTGTTCGTCGGGGGTGAAGAAGCGCTGGGCGATTCCTTTCGTGTCGACACCGGCACACAGCGATTCGACGTCGATGCCAACCGGCCGCTGCGCAATCGCGACGGCCGCGCACCCCTTGCGATAAGAGATGCTGAAGTGAAGATCAGGCGCGTTTTCCACAGCCGGCTTGCCGTGCGGCCCCATGCTGAAGCGAAGCTCGCGCGGTTCGCGCTGAGTGCGAGCGGCTATCAGTCGGCGCAACGCGGCGTGCGCACAGACATACGCCTGCGCCTGCCCTGCGTCACGAAGCCGTGATGCGCGAAGGGTTTCGTCGTTGCTCAGAAGTTCCCCTGCGTCGAGCGGCGCCAAACCATCCAGCACATGGACGTCGACGCCGGGAAGGGGTTGGCTGCTCTGGAAGGCGGACATGGGGCGGCGGTCCGCCGGCGGCAAGGCCGCTCAGCGCGAGAGGAACTTCCGGATCTCCGCCTCGTTCTTCGCGAGGTGGTCCTTGACGATGTCGCACTGCTCGTCATTGAGCTTCTTGCCCGCGGCGAGCGCGCCGATGATGCCGGGGTGATAGAAGCGCAGCGCCGCAGAGAGGACGAAGCATTCGTCGACCAGGTCGGACGTCGTGCTGGGCGACATCGTGTCGGCGAAATTGTCCGAACCCATGCGTACGTGAACGCCGGCGGCCAGCATCTCGAGCAGACGCGGGATCGAGTTGTAGGTGGGCGTCATGATCGGCCGGTACTGGCGCATGCCCAGCGCCGCCGACGGACACGTGATCACACCGATATTGAGCTCGACGAGATCGGTCAGGAGACGCTCGAAGCGCGCGTCGTCGTAAGTCGAGGGAGAGATGACGTGGATCGCCCACACCATCGGCTCGCCGCCTTCGCATTCGAGGCGTCCGAATTCGCGCACGACCTCGATCAGGCGCTCGGTGCCTCTTTCATTGGGTTCGTTGCGCTGGTCGGTGTGCACCTGCAGGCTCTTGCCGTTGTCCTTCGCAAGCTTGAGCAGGCGCCGGCAGTCTTCTTCGTAACCGATGCGGTTCGGGTACACGGACTTTTCGTCGGCTTCGGGCAATGCGGCGACGAAGTCGGCGTACTGCACCGCCTCGAGCATCAGCTCCCAGCGGGCCGAATCCGAATCGTCGAAGCCGAAAGGCGTGTACGCAGCCAGCCGCAAATCGATTTCGTGCGCGCGCTTTTTCTTGATGTCGAGCATCCAGCGCATCGCCGTCATGCCCAGGCCGTCGGCCGTGCAATCGACCAGCGTGTCCGCGCGTCGCGTGTTGCAGTCGACCATCTCGTCCAGCGCCGTGTTGATGCGGCGATAGAAATCGGCCTCGGTATACGCCTCGCCCGAATGCAGGTCGGTGATCAGGCTGTGCTTCTGGTGAAGCGAGATGTGCGAGGTGTCGAGGATGCGGTGACCCACCGCCTGCATGTACTTCTCGTCGAGCGTGTAGACACGATCGAGGTGCAGGTGGGCATTGAGCATGCCCCCGTGTTCCCGGATAGCCGCATCCAGCCGCTGATACCACAGGTTGTTCGCGCGCCGGTCACGCATCCTTGAGTCTCCTCGGACTTCTTCAAACTCCCGCCACGGCGGGAACTTCTACATTCAATTCTAACAAGCAGGGCTTCGAGCCCCGTTCCTTGAACCAGTCGACGCCTTCGTCGACCAGGTCGATCTCGAGCAGCCACCGTCCGCCTTGCCAAGGCGCGGTCACGGGCAGTTCCACTGCCGTCGATTGCCCCGCCGCCAAGCCTTTTTCGAGCGACGCGCGTCCATCGAGTTCGACTGCGGACTTTCCATCCGAATGCACCCACCGGTTGCCCACGTAAATACCGCTTTGCGCCGATGGTTGCCAGTCGATGCCGCTGTCGTTGGTGACTTCCACTTGCAAGTTCGTGCGCTCGCC